>NZ_JAXGFQ010000002.1:0-214615 GCF_051020825.1 Moorella naiadis (nom. illeg.) | reverse complement strand
AAGAGTTCCAGGAACACCCTTTTGTCGGCCAGGAGCTGCCGGTAACCCTTGTCGTGGGGGTGGTGGGGAGGCCGGGGTTGCCCGTAATTATCCGGCAAGGGATCACCTTCTTCTGGGTACTATTATACCATATTTTTGCGGCATGAAGATGGGAAGAACCGCTAGCTAAATCTTTGGGCAGTAGAAGCCGCAGGCCTGCTTTTCCGCCCGGCCAAAATGGTCTTCCTGGCGTGCACGCCGGCACCAGGCCGGCCAGGCTCACTCCCATCAGCCGCACCGGTCGCCCAGGCAGCCAGTAACGCTGGAGGAGCTGCCGGGCCGCCGCGTAAATATCAGCAGCCGTATCAGTATAATAGGGCAGGGTGTAAGAACGTCCCAGCCAGTTATACTTGGCGTCTTTAAGGCTAATACTCACCGTGCGGCCAAGGTAATTTCCCAGGCAGCCCTCCGGGCCACCAGCTCGGAAAGCTCCAGTAAGACCACTTTAATCGCCTCATAACTATAGTAGTCCCGGGTGAAGTATTCAGTACCTGGATGGAGCCAGGCAAGGTATATAAGGTATATAATGTCAGGCAAGGGGTCTGGCACTGGGTGCTTACTGAGCGGGTAACAAAGATGCTTATTGTTGAGAATGGGGATATCAGTACGGAGAATAGCTGCTATGCCCAACTGACCCAGCACAAATCGAGATAATCCAGGCGCACAGGAACAGGTAAAATTTATCCACCTCGCGGCGGATACCCTTGCCTTTGGCTAATAGGTTGGTGTTGCCTCGCCTGCAGTGGACTTTCACCACCAGGTCAGCGGCTAAAAATGGCAATGTGATCCTGGTATCCGAAGCCGATTGGCGGGCCATCCAGGAAACTCTGTATTTAGTATCCATTCCGGGCATGAGGGAATCAATTATCAAAGGCATGAATACGCCTGTTAGCGAATGCGTAGAGGATATTGGATGGGATATAAATTAATCTATCAGGGGCTTAAAGGGGATTTAAAAGGGGCTTATGCGCGCCGGATAAATATTCAGCATCGAATTGTCTATGAAGTTTTCAGGGATGAAGGGATAGTTAAAATATTACGGATGTGGACCCACTATGAGTAAGTTTCTTATCTGGCCTGCTTTAATTCAATAATGGCTGTTTCCTGGCGGGCGGTCTTATTGAGCAGGTAATTAACATCGAAGGCGATAGCATCCAGCCGTCCATCCAGGTGTTTTTGGAGCTTTTCGATTTGATCGCCCCGTAGCTCAAAGGCGTCAAAGAGGGCGTTGATTTTAGGTGCTATTTCATTTTCAATGCTGTTTTCGATCCGGAGCTGTCTTTGCTGCAACTTTTCTAGCTGTTGGCTATGATGCTGTAAGACTTCGCTATGATGCTGCAAAATTACGCTATGATGCTCTAAAACTTCGCTATGATGGTGTAAAATCTCGCTTTGTTGTTGTAAGACTTCGCTATGATGCTGCAAAGTTTCGCTTTGATGCTGCAAAATTACGCTATGTTCCTGTAAGATATCGCCATGCTGTTGTAAGGTTTCACCGTGTTGCTGTAGTATTACTTTAATTTCCTCCTGCCCCTGGAGGAGCTGCCTGAGTAGTTCTTCCATCGGGCACTTCCTTTCTACGGAGATTATTACCAGTATAAATTTCTCTACCGGCAAAAGAATTCCTGCCGGAGGAGGGCGGCGGGGAGGACAAAATTTTTTAGCCGGAAGGCTGTATCCGCACAATAAAAATTCTCCTTGCATTTTGACCCGCTGTGGTGCAAAATAGATCTTGAACAAACCTGACCAGGTGGGTCGCAGGACCGGCCCGGGAGGGAAGCAGACAAAACCTGCGGTGAGGGGTTAACCTGAACCTGAGGGAAGGGGGCCTGATTATGAAATTAGACGTTTGACGCTTGTCGGCTGTTTAGCTGGCAGGCGTTTTTTGGTTGGAGCTTGCATCGGCATCTTGCCAGGAAAAATGTCGCAACTACCAGATACGGCAGCGAGAGGAGTGGTGCGGTGGAAAACCGGATCGGCGTCGTGGGTATAGTGATCGAGGACCGGGAACATACTGCCGCCCGGGTCAATGCCATCTTAAGCGATTACGGCCATTGCATCGTCGGCCGCATGGGTATCCCCTACCGGGAGCGGGGAGTGGCCGTTATCGCCCTGATCGTTGACGGGACCACGGACACCATTGGCGCCTTGACGGGGAAACTGGGCGGTTTGCCCGGGGTCAAGGTACGGGCGGCTTTAACCGGAAAGGGAAGTTGAGTTTCAGGCACCGCAGCCGGAGGTGCGGCGCTTTTAAGGTATCGCCACCGGTTCAACCTGCTTCGCTCAAGTACTGCAACACTATTTTTCGCGCCCGACCCTTATAGTCCTGCGGTATCTATAAGTGCCCAATGTGCCCAAAGTGCCTAGGGAAGGGATTTTTGCCAATATGCTCTGATGGGTCTGAGACGCAGTTCCAATGGTGCATGAAAGGGGGGAAGTCCTTGCGAACGGGATTTGCGGCCTGCCTGGCCAGGGCGGCGGCCGGCCGGGAGCTGAATCGGGAAGATATTATCACCCTGCTGGGAGCGGCTGTCGGCGCCGAAGCGGACGCCCTTTACCGGCAAGCCGACAATGTCCGCGCCCGGGTGGCCGGGGACGAGGTCCATTTGCGCGGGATCATCGAGTTTTCCAACTACTGTCGCCGCCGTTGCTATTACTGCGGCCTGCGGGCGGATAACGCCAGGTTACGCCGCTACCGCCTGATGCCTGAGGATATCGTCGCTGTGGCCCGCCGGGGGGCGGAACTGGGTTACGGTACCGTGGTCCTCCAGTCGGGGGAGGACCCCTGGTATACGGCCCCGGTCCTGGCCGGGGTAATCCGGGAGATTAAAAAGCTGGGTGTGGCCGTCACCCTGTGCGTCGGCGAGCGCCCCCGGGAAGAATACGCCCGCTGGCGAGAGGCGGGGGCCGATCGCTACCTCCTGAAACACGAAACTGCCAACGAAGAACTTTACGCCCGCCTGCATCCGGGGATGAGCTGGTCGGCGCGCCGGCAGTGTCTTACTTGGCTCAAAAAGCTGGGCTATCAGGTGGGTTCGGGTAACATCATCGGCCTGCCGGGTCAGAGCCTGGCCGATCTGGCCGACGATCTGCTCCTCCTACGGCAGCTGGACGTGGAGATGGCCGGCCTGGGCCCCTTTATTCCCCACCCGGACACCCCCTTGGGCGGGGAGCCGGCCGGGAGCGTGGAGCTGACCTACCGGGTGGTGGCTGTAGCCCGCCTGGTCATCCCCTACGCCCACCTGCCGGCCACCACGGCCCTAGGCACTTTGGCTGCCAATGGGCGCCAGCTGGCCCTGACCCGGGGGGCCAATGTCATCATGCCCAACCTGACGCCGGCGGAATACCGACCTGATTACCAGATCTATCCCAATAAAATCTGCGTCAATGAAGGACCGGAAGACTGCCGCCACTGCCTGGAGGGCATGGTACGCTCCTTGGGCCGGCGCCTGGGCCGGGGACCGGGCCATGCGTTAAAACAGTTTATGGTCGTGACGATTTAAGTTTAAGTATGGTTTTATGCGACAAACGTCCATAAAACGGAGCAGAAGCGGAGAGGGTATGGCGAAGGGTCGACAGAGGAATTAAACTACATTTAACTCCGGCAACTTGCAGGGCTGATGTTGAAACACCCATCGCCCGGGTGGCGATCACTGGTAAGTGAAACGGGAGCATTAGATAATAATCGGTGAGTAAGCAGTTACGGAAATAGGGTTTATATTGGGCGATGGGTATATTCTTTACGTAAAATAGCCGTCGGCGGCACAAGGAGGGTTTTTTATGCAACATGACTACCACGCCAACTTCATTAACCATGAGGAAATAGAAGGTTACCTGGCCGAGGCCCGGCAGGCGGCGACGGACGAGGCGGCCCGGATCGTGGAAAAAGCCAGGGCGGCTAAGGGACTGGAACCCTACGAGGTGGCCGTTTTGCTCCAGAACGACGACGCCGGTGTGCGGCGGCGGATGTTCGCCGTAGCCCGGGAAATCAAGGAGAAGATCTACGGCCAGCGCATCGTCCTGTTCGCGCCTTTATATTTGAGCGATTACTGCATCAATAACTGCCGCTACTGCGGCTACCGCCGGAGTAACGAATTTGAGCGCCATCGCCTGGAGCCGGAGGAGCTGGAACGGGAGGTACGCATCCTGGAGTCCCTGGGCCACAAGCGCCTGGCCCTGGAAGCCGGGGAAGACCCCGTCCACTGCCCCCTGGACTATGTCCTGGATGTCATCAACCGCATCTACCACATTACCGAGGCCAACGGCAGCATCCGCCGGGTGAACGTCAATATCGCCGCGACGACGGTGGACGACTACCGGCAGCTTAAAGCCGCCGGTATCGGCACCTACATTCTCTTCCAGGAGACCTACCACCGGCCGACCTACGCCTATATGCATCCCAGCGGCCCCAAATCGGACTACGACTGGCATACCACAGCCATGGACCGGGCCATGGCGGGCGGCATCGACGACGTGGGCCTGGGGGTCCTCTTCGGCCTTTATGATTACAAGTTTGAGGTCATGGGCCTGCTCTATCACGCCCGGCACCTGGAAGAGGTTTTTGGCGTCGGTCCCCATACCATTTCCGTTCCCCGCCTGCGGCCGGCTTTCGGTATTACCCTGGAGAATTTTCCCTACCTGGTAGACGACCAGGACTTTAAAAAGCTGGTGGCCCTCATCCGCCTGGCCGTGCCCTATACCGGCATGATCATCTCCACCCGCGAGACGCCGGAACTACGGGCCGAGCTCCTACAGCTGGGCATCTCCCAGATCAGCGCCGGTTCCTGCACCGGCGTCGGCGGTTACGGCCGCCATTACGCCGATCATCAAGACGATACACCTCAGTTCGAAATTGGCGACCACCGCCACCCCGACGACGTTATCCTCGACCTTTGTCAGCGGGGCTACCTGCCGAGCTACTGCACTGCCTGTTACCGCCAGGGACGGACGGGGGATCGCTTCATGTCCCTCGCCAAAACCGGCGCCATCCAGAATTGCTGCCAGCCCAACGCCATCCTGACCTTTAAGGAGTACCTGCTGGACTACGCCCGCCCGGCCACCCGGGCAGCAGGGGAAGCTACCATCAGGGAGCATATGGGGCAGATCCCGGCCGCGGCCATCCGCGCCGAGACTGAACGCCGCCTGGAGCACATCGCCGCCGGCGCAAGGGATCTGTATTTTTAGGCTGGCGATACTCTCGCCGGTTACTCCATTGGAAAACAGGGAAACATTCCCCGGCAGCCCCCTGCCCGACAGGCAATGGGGGTTATTTTTTAAGTCACTTGAGTGTTATTTTGATATGAGGCGCAGGATCGGGAACAGAGGGCCTTATGGTCGGGTGAATTGAACGTCGAAACGCTGCGAGCCGAATTGGCGGCGGATTTTTGGCGGGGAATGGAGCCCATCTTTATACTTTTTTTACCCCTGGCCATGATTTCCTGACAGCTATTTGATAGCCAAAGGGGGTAAAATAAACCTGCACGGGGGTCGGCGCCACCATCGCGCACCAGAACCCTGGAGGAGAGCGGCAACCCACATCCCACCAGTATAACTGCGACCGCGGGCAGGAAATTGGACTTGAGCGAGGCGAATCGTTTAAAATGTGAGCGCTCATCCACTACAGGTAGAATGATTTTTGCGGAGGCGAAGGTTAATGTTTGATCTTATTATGGGGGGCCTGGTTACCGTAGCTTTGCTGGTCTATCTAGTCTATGCCCTGATGCGCGCCGAGGAACTTTAAGGCTGCCCTGGGCCTTGCCGGCTTGGAAGGCAAACAATTAGAGGATAGGCTTAGCAGGCCATTCCTGAGCAAAACGGGGTGAATGATCAACGTGAACATGGATATCCTGCAGCTGGTCCTGTTTCTGGTACTGCTCCTGCTCCTGGCTGTACCCCTGGGCCGCTACATGGCCCGGGTCTTTAGCGGCGAGAGGACCTTCCTCGACCCGGTACTTAATCCCCTGGAGGGGCTGGTCTACCGCCTGACCGGGGTGGACGCCGGTCACGAGATGAACTGGCGCGAGTACGCGGCCATGCTGCTGCTTTTCAACTTTCTGGGTATGCTAGCCCTCTACCTGCTGCAGCGGGTCCAGGGTTGGCTGCCGTTGAACCCCCAGGGTTTCAGCGCCGTACCCCCGGACCTGGCCTTTAATACCGCGGCCAGTTTTATGACCAACACCAACTGGCAGGCCTATAGCGGCGAGAGTACCATGAGCTACTTAACCCAGATGGCCGGCCTGACGGTGCAGAATTTTCTCTCCGCCGCCACGGGTATCGCCGTGGTCGTGGCCCTGACCCGCGGCCTGGCGCGGCGCACGGCGACCACCATCGGCAACTTCTGGGTCGACCTGACCCGCGCCACCGTCCGGGTGCTGCTGCCCCTGGCCCTGGTCCTGGCCCTGGTGCTGGTGTGCCAAGGGGTCATCCAGAATCTGAGCCCTTACCTGACGGTAACTACCGTAGAAGGGGGACGGCAGACCCTGGCCCTAGGACCGGTAGCCTCCCAGGAAGCCATCAAGGAGCTGGGGACCAACGGCGGCGGCTTCTTTAACGCCAATTCCGCCCACCCCTTCGAGAATCCGACGCCCCTGACCAATTTACTGGAGATGCTAGCCATCCTGTTCATTCCGGCGGGGCTGACCATTACCTACGGCCGCATGGTGGGTAACCACCGCCAGGGTACGGTGATCCTGGCCGCTATGCTCCTCCTCTTTGTCCTGGGCCTGGGGGTGGTTTACGGCGCCGAGCACTATGGCAATCCCCAGCTGGCTAACCTGGGCGTCAGCGGTCCTACGGCCATGGAGGGTAAGGAGGTCCGCTTCGGCATCGCCAACTCGGCCCTTTTTGCGACCGTCACCACCGCCGCTTCCTGCGGCGCCGTCAACGCCATGCACGACAGCCTGACGCCCCTGGGCGGCCTCATCCCGATGCTGCAGATGATGCTGGGCGAGGTGGTCCTGGGCGGGGTCGGCGCCGGGCTTTACGGGATGCTCATTTTCGTCATCCTCACGGTGTTTATTATCGGCCTGATGGTGGGCCGCACGCCGGAGTACCTGGGCAAGAAGATCGAAGCCCGGGAGATGAAAATGGCCACCCTGGCGGTCCTCATCCCAGCGGCCACCATCCTGCTGGGTAGCGGCCTGGCGTCGGTACTGCCTGCCGGTACCGCCGCCATCGCTAATTCCGGCCCCCACGGCTTGAGTGAGATCCTTTACGCTTTTGCTTCGGGGGCGGGCAATAACGGCAGCGCTTTTGCTGGCTTAAACGCCAATACACCCTTTTATAATCTCGCTATCGGCCTGGCCATGCTTATCGGCCGCTTCGGGGTCATCTTACCGGTCCTGGCCATTGCCGGCAGCATGGTGACGAAGAAAACCGTACCGGCCGGTCCGGGTACCTTCCAGACTACCAGCCTGTTATTTACCGGCTTGCTGGCGGCGGTGGTCCTCATTGTCGGCGCCCTGACTTTCTTCCCGGCCCTGGCTCTAGGCCCCATAGTAGAGCACCTGCTCATGCTGGCCGGCAAAACTTTTTAGTTTAAGGGGACGCGAGGGGGGGCTGATGCCCTCCTCTACGAACGATAATATTGCCGATTGAGCCTGGAGCCTGGAACGCCAGCCTGCGGGTAGAAGCCTATTTTTGGAGGTAGAAAGCTTTATGTCCGGAGAAGGTAATCTCTCCAACAAGCTGGCCGGATCCCGGGGCAGCTTCAACTGCGCCTTGATCCTCCCAGCCATCAAAGACGCCTGGCGCAAGCTCGACCCGCGGGTGCAGCTGCGCAACCCGGTGATGTTCGTGGTAGAAATAGGTGCTGCGTTGACGACCTTTTTCATCCTGCGGGATCTAGTTACAGGTACGCGGGCTATGCTGGCCTTCAATATCCAGCTGGCCGTCTGGCTGTGGATAACGGTCCTCTTCGCTAACTTCGCCGAAGCCCTGGCCGAGGGACGGGGCAAAGCTCAGGCCGAGAGTTTACGCCGCACCCGCAGTGAAACGACGGCCAAAAAGCTGGTGGGCGGTAAAACCCAGCCTCTGCCGGCTTCCCAGCTGCGCAAGGGCGACGTGGTTCTGGTAGAGGCCGGGGATGTCATCCCCGGCGACGGCGAGGTCATCGAAGGCATCGCCTCGGTGGATGAAAGCGCGGTAACCGGCGAGTCGGCGCCGGTGATCCGGGAGTCAGGTGGCGACCGCAGCGCCGTCACCGGCGGCACCCGCGTCCTCTCCGACTGGATTAAGGTGCGGATAACGGCCAACCCCGGTGAAACTTTTCTGGACCGCATGATCAACCTGGTGGAAGGGGCACGACGGCAAAAGACGCCTAACGAGATCGCCCTGACCATCCTCCTGGTAGGCCTGACCATCATCTTCCTGCTGGCGGTGGCTACCCTGGAGCCCTTCGCCCTCTACTCCGGCGCCCTGGCCCCGGTACCTATCCTTATCGCTTTGCTGGTCTGTCTGATCCCGACTACCATCGGTGGGCTGCTCTCGGCCATCGGTATCGCCGGTATGGATCGCCTGCTGAAGCGTAACGTTCTGGCCATGTCCGGCCGGGCTGTGGAAGCAGCCGGCGACGTGGATGTCCTGCTCCTGGATAAGACCGGGACCATCACTCTGGGCAACCGCATGGCCACGGCCTTTATGCCGGCCCCGGGGGTAACCGAAGCGCAACTGGCCGACGCCGCCCAGATGGCCTCCCTGGCCGACGAGACGCCGGAAGGCCGCAGCATCGTCGTCCTGGCCAAAAACAAGTTCCAGATTCGCGAGCGGGACCTGGGCAGCCTGAAGGCCACCTTTATTCCCTTCAGCGCCCACACCCGCATGAGCGGCGTTGATCTGGAAGGCCGGGAGATCCGCAAGGGTGCGGCCGATGCCATTGAGACCTATGTCCGGGAAAAGGGCGGTTCCTTGCCGGGCGAAGTGAAAGCTACCGTAGAGAAGGTGGCTAAGGAAGGCGGCACCCCCCTGGTGGTGGCTGAAGGGGCCCGGGTCCTGGGGGTCATTTACCTGAAGGACGTGATTAAGGGCGGCATCAAGGAGCGCTTCGCCGAGCTGCGGCGCATGGGGATCAAGACGGTGATGATCACCGGCGATAATCCCCTGACAGCGGCAGCCATCGCGGCGGAGGCGGGGGTGGACGATTTCCTGGCCGAAGCCACCCCGGAAACCAAGTTGCAACTTATCCGCGCATACCAGGCCAAAGGGCACCTGGTGGCCATGACCGGCGACGGCACCAACGACGCCCCGGCCCTGGCCCAGGCCGACGTTGGTGTGGCCATGAACAGCGGCACCCAGGCGGCCAAGGAGGCCGGCAATATGGTCGACCTGGACAGCAATCCCACCAAGCTCATGGAGGTGGTGGAGATCGGTAAACAGCTGCTTATGACCCGTGGTTCCCTGACCACCTTCAGTGTGGCCAACGACGTGGCCAAGTACTTCGCCATCATCCCGGCCCTGTTCACCGTCACCTACCCGCAACTGGAGGCCCTGAACATCATGCGCCTGGCCACGCCCCAGAGCGCCATCCTCTCAGCCGTGATCTTTAACGCCCTGATCATCATCGCCCTGGTGCCCCTGGCCCTGCGGGGAGTGGCCTACCGGCCCCTGGGCGCCAATGTCATCCTGCGCCGCAACATCCTGGTCTACGGCCTGGGCGGCCTGGTGGTGCCCTTTATCGGCATCAAGCTCATCGACCTCCTCCTGACGACCCTAGGAATTGTGTAGAAGGGCTGTATAAGCCGGGTTATAAATTTTGACGAAGGGCAGGAAGGTGTTATGGCCAGGAAAATCTTGACGGCAGTTTTAATGCTGGTGGTAATGACGATTCTGACGGGGATTATCTACCCCCTGGCGACTACCGGTCTGGCCCGGGCGCTCTTTCCCCGCCAGGCCAATGGCTCCCTGGCCTACCGGGACGGCCGGCCGGTAGGCTCCAGCCTCATCGGCCAGCACTTTACCGGGCCAGGCTATTTCCACGGCCGGCCCTCGGCGGCCGGCCCGGACGGTTACGACGCCGCTGCTTCCTCCGGTTCCAACCTGGGTCCTACCAACGCCAAGTTGGTGGCCGCTGTGGCCCGGCGCCTGGAGGCAGTACGGGCGGAAAACGGCCTGCCGGCCGGGGCGCCGGTGCCGGCCGACTTGGTGACCGCCTCGGCCAGCGGCCTGGATCCGGACATCAGCCCGGTAGCGGCCTACCTGCAAGTCCCCCGGGTGGCCCGGGCCCGGAACCTACCTGAAGAACAGGTTCGTGCCCTGGTTACCCAAAATATTACCGGCCGGCAGTTCGGCCTCCTGGGAGAACCGCGGGTGAATGTGTTACAATTAAACCTGGAATTGGATAAGATGGCGCGGTAGCTAGAACCCCGTTTTTGGGGGAGTCTCTCGTGGGGGCTAATACCTTGTCACCAAGCTCCCCTCCCGTTCAACGCCGCCTCGGCTCAAGGCTTCCCTGAGTTTGCTTACGCCTCGAACCAAGTCGCCTTACGCCTGTATCCTCCAGCCCCAAGTAACCGGCTTGTAATTATTTTTGGCAGCAGAGTGTTTCAGGGGAGGTGAGAATATGGAGAAGGAGAACGAACCCCGGCGGCCCGATCCCGATGATTTACTGGCCGAGGTTAAAGCCGGGAACCGGGGCCGGTTGACCGTCTTCTTGGGGGCGGCCGCCGGCGTAGGCAAGACCTACGCCATGCTGGAAGCCGCCCACGAGCGCCGGGCCGACGGCGTCGATGTGGTCATCGGCTGGGTGGAAACCCATGGCCGGCAGGAAACCGAAGCCCTGGTGAAAGGTCTGCCGGTTATCCCGCCTCGGGAGATGGTTTACCGCGGTAAGGTTTTTCGGGAGATGGACTTGGATGCCATCCTGCAGCGCCGGCCGCAGCTGGCACTGGTAGATGAACTCGCCCATAGCAACATCCCCGGTTCGCGCCATGTCCGCCGCTACCAGGATGTGGAGGAACTCCTGGCCGCGGGCATCAACGTCTACACCACCCTGAACATCCAGCACCTGGAGAGCTTAAACGATATCGTTGCCCAGATCACCGGCGTCCGGGTGCAGGAGACCGTTCCCGATCGGCTCCTGGAGGAGGCCGACCAGGTCCAACTCATTGACATCCCGCCGGAGGAGTTAATCGAGCGCCTGCGGGAGGGCAAGGTCTATGTGCCGCACCAGGCGGAAAAGGCCATGCAGAAGTTTTTCCGGCCGGGTAATATTAACGCCCTGCGGGAACTGGCCCTGCGCCATACGGCCCAGCGGGTGGAGGGGCAGCTGGACCGCTACATGCGCGTCCACGGCATCCCCGGTCCCTGGCCGGCCGGGGAGCGGGTCGTGGCCTGCGTAAGCCCCAGCCCTTTCTCCGCCCAGGTAATTCGCGCCGCCAGGCGCATCGCTGCTGGCCTCCGGGCGGAATGGCTGGCCGTCTACGTGGAGACGCCGGGCTGCCCGCCAGCCGATGACAACCGGCGGGACCAGCTGGCGCGCAACCTGCGCCTGGCCGAAGAGCTGGGGGCGGAAGTGGTCACCCTGACGGGTGATGATGCCGCTGCCGAACTTTTAGACCTGGCCCACCGGAAGAACGTTACCCAGATCGTTATCGGTAAGCCGTTACATCCCCGCTGGCAGGAGATGTGGCGGGGCTCCCTGGTAGATAAAGTTATTCGCGGCAGCCAGGGGATCGGCGTTCACCTCATCCCCAGCAAAGCCGGGCCTAGAGCAGAGCAGCGTAGCGAGGCCGCCGGGCTTCGCCGCCCGGGGCCTCCCTCCTGGCCCTACGCCGGGGCGGTGATCGCCGTCCTGCTGGTGACGGTCCTGGGTAAAATGCTGCAGCCGGTCTTCGATTTAATCAACATTGCCCTTCTCTTTCTGTTACCGGTTCTCTTCGGCGCCGCCCGCTGGGGCCGCGGCCCCTCTATCATGGCGGCCATTCTGGGGATGCTGGCCTTCGACTTTTTCTTTGTACCGCCGGTTTTTAGCTTCACAGTGACTGATCTCCGCTATCTCCTCAGCTTTGTCGTCTTCCTGGGGGTGGCTATAATCACCGGGACCCTGGCCACCCGGCTGAAGGCCCAGGCCGAGAACGCTCGCTACCGGGAAACACGGACAGCCGCCCTTTATGCCCTCAGCCGCAAAATGGCGGTGGCGACTGGCCTGGAGGATCTATTAAAGACAGTAGTCCGAACAGTCGCTGAGACCATCGAGGGTGAAGCTGTGGTCTTCATGCCCGGCGCCGACGGGGGGCTGATGGCCCGGGCAGCGGCTCCTTCCCGGCCCGAAGAGTGGCTGGACGACAACGAAAGAGCCGTGGCCAAATGGGTTTTTACCCACGGGCAACTGGCCGGCAGGGGGACTGACACCCTGGCCGGGGCGGAGGGGCTGTACCTGCCTTTAAAGGCGGAAGAAAATAACCTGGGGGTCCTGGGCGTAAAACTGAAACACCCCGAGCGCCACCTGGCGCCGGAGCAGCGCCGGCTGCTGGAGGCCTTCGCCAACTTGGCCGCCCTGGCCATCTTGCGCCTGCAGCTGGCAGCCGAGGCCCAGCGGGCCCGCTGCCTGGCGGAATCGGAAAAACTGCGGACAGCCCTCTTTAATTCCATTTCCCACGACCTGCGTACACCCCTGGCCTCCATCACGGCCGCCGTTACCGGCCTCCTGGAAGGAGAGGGGGTCTACCAGCCTGAGGCCCGGCAGGCCCTGTTGCAAACCATTAAGGAGGGGGCGCGGCGCCTGAACCGGATGGTCGGCAACCTGCTGGATATGGCTCGCCTGGAAAGCGGCATGATGCAGTTAAACCGGGAATGGTGTGACGTGGAAGATATTATTGGCGTGGTCCTGGGTCAACTGCAGGAACTCCTGCAGGGTCGCCCCTTACAGGTGGCTGTTCCTCCCAGCCTACCCCTGGTCAGAGCGGATTTTACCCTCCTGGAGCAGGTTCTGATTAATTTATTGGAGAATGCCCTTAAGTACTCTCCCCAGGGGAGCCCTATTGATATTACCGTCCGGGGGGAGGATAAGGAGCTTCAGGTGGCCGTCGCCGACCGGGGCGCCGGTATCCCCGCGGAAGATCGCGAGCGGGTCTTTGATAAGTTTTATCGCCTCCATTCGCCCCGTCACGTCAGCGGCACCGGCCTGGGCCTCTCCATTTGCAAAGGAATCATTGAAGCCCACGGGGGGAGAATCTGGGCCGAACCTCGTCCCGGGGGCGGCAGCGTCTTCGCTTTTTCTTTGCCGCTGAATGAGCAGCCCCCGGAGCAGATTCCTTCGGTCAGGGAAGGTGAGGAAGGTGACAGCTAAGGGCGCCCGCGTCCTCATTATCGACGATGAGCCCCCCATCCGCCGCCTGCTCAAGGTGGCCCTGGCGGCCCACGGCTACGACCTGGCCGAGGCCACCAGCGGGGAGGAGGGGTTGCAGCAGGCCGCCTTCCTGCACCCGGACCTGGTCATCCTGGACCTGGGTTTGCCGGATCTAGACGGCCTGGAGGTTATCAAACGCCTACGGGAGTGGTCGCAAGTACCGGTCATCATCCTGACAGTGCGCGAGCACGAGCAGGATAAAATCGCCGCCCTCGATGCCGGCGCCGATGACTACGTTACCAAACCTTTCAGCATGGGGGAACTCCTGGCCCGGATGCGGGTAGCCCTGCGCCACACGGCCCAAAGGGAGGACGAGCCCGCCCTTCACCTGGGCGGCTTGACGGTGGATCTGCCACGCCGCCTGGTAACGGTGGCGGGCCGGGAAGTAAAGCTTACGCCCACGGAGTACGAGATCCTGAAGCACCTGGCCGTTAATGCCGGGCGGGTGCTGACCCACCGCCAGCTTCTCCGGACCATCTGGGGTCCGGAGTACCAGGAGGATACCCATTACCTGCGCGTCTACATCGGCCAGCTGCGGCGCAAGCTCGAGCCCGACCCCACCCGGCCCCGCTACATCATCACCGAGCCGGGCGTCGGCTACCGCCTGGTAGGCGGGGAATAATTGACGAGAAAGTAATGGTTAGGACCAAACGAAAAGCAACAGGCGCTAATCCGTGCCTGCTGCTTTTAAGTTATTTGAGCTTAATTTCGATCTTGGCGTCCAGCGCCCTGGCGACCTTTTCTAAGAAACGCAGGCAGCTGTTCAAAACCATTGAAACCAAAAATATAGATGGTGCTATTCAATATATTGAACGGCTTATAAGAATTTTACGAGAGCCAGCAGGAGAATCAAGTTCCATGGCGAATAAACATCCTATGCTAACAATCACAAATGCTTCCTACTATTAAAGTGAATAACCACGCTATCACTGGGGCAGAGTTCGCTAAATTAGCCGGCCAGCATTGTGTTTATGTTCCGGGCACCGCCACCAAGACAGCAGTCACAGAGGGGAGCATATATTTTACCTTAAATTGTGAACTAATTCACCACTGGAGGTGCCGGTTGGATGAAGCTCAGGGAGATTCAGGCCATCCTGGGGGCCGAGGTTTTTACCGGCGCGGACCAACTGGATCTGGAAATTGAAGCCGGCTTTGGTTCTGACCTGATGAGCGATGTCCTGGCCTTTGCCCGGGGTCGCATTCTTCTGCTAACCGGCCTGACCAATCACCACGTCATCAACACGGCGGCCATGGTCGACGCGGGGGCTGTGGTCTTTGTCCGGGGCAAGCGACCGGACGTCGGCTTAATTAACGTCGCCGCCGGAGCAGGCCTGCCCTTACTGGGGACCAGGTTATTAATGTACGACAGCTGCGGCCGCCTCTTTCGGGCCGGGTTAAAGGGGTGTTCCGGTGAACTACTGGAGGAAGAAAAGCCAGGGGCGAGTGGGGTAGGAAACAATGACCTTAATTTCCAGGCCGGCGACTTGAAATGAAGGAACCCCAACCAGCCCTGGAGCTGGCTATTCCTGTCCGCGCCCGGGATTTCCTGGCCGGCGGGGATGGGGCGGCCCGCATCCGCCTGGTCCTGCAGCAGGTTGGTTTTCCGCCGGGCATCATCCGGCGGGTGGCCATTGCCGCTTATGAAGCGGAGATGAATATCGTTATTCACTCCCGGGGCGGTGAACTCAAAGCACAGGTTACGCCGGAGGTAATCACTATTATCGCCCGGGATGAAGGGCCGGGCATCCCTGATATCGACCTGGCCATGCAGGAAGGCTATTCCACCGCCCCCCGGGAGATCCAGGAGATGGGCTTCGGCGCCGGTATGGGGTTGCCTAATATTCGCCGCTGTACCGACGAATTGGCAATAGAATCCGCTCCGGGTACAGGAACGACTATCAAGATGGTAATTTATAATCGCTAAAAGGCGGTGGCGTGATGGAGTACTTCCATTCCGTACGCCTGGACGAGGACAAGTGTAAGGGTTGCACCAACTGCATCAAGCATTGCCCGACCGAAGCCATCCGGGTGCGGGAGGGTAAGGCGCATATAATCCAGGAGCGCTGTATCGATTGCGGCGAGTGTATCCGCATCTGCCCCAATCACGCCAAGATCGCTGTCGGTGACGGTCTGGACTCCCTCGATCGGTACCGCTATCGCATCGCCCTGCCGGCGCCGGCCTTTGTTTCCCAGTTTGCCGGCCGGGCCGGCCTGGAACAGATTCTGGGCTCCCTGCTGGCCCTGGGCTTTGATGAAGTTTACGAGGTAGCCATGGCGGCCGAGGTGGTGGCCCGGGCGACCCGCAGTTTCCTGGATGGTTACCAGGGTAAAAGGCCACTGATTTCCCCGGCCTGCCCGGCGGTGGTGGGCCTAATCCAGGTGCGTTTTCCTGCCCTGGTGGAGCAGTTGTTGCCCCTGGCCACGCCGATGGATGTGGCGGCCCGGCTGGCCCGGGAAAAGGGGAGAGCAGTTACTGGCTTGCCGGCCGAGGCCATCGGCACCTTCTTTATTTCCCCCTGCCCGGCCAAGATAACCGCCGGTCGCCAGCAGCAGGAGGGCTTACCAGGACCTGATGGTGTCATCCCCCTGGCGGCGATTTATGGTGATATCCTTAAGGTTTTAGCCAAAGCCCCGGCATATCCCTACCGGGCCGGGGCCGCCGGTTACGGTTGGGGGCAGAGTGGGGGCGAGAATACCAGCATCGGCGGCCGGCGTTTGCTGGAGGTCGATGGCATCCATCACGTCATCGAGGTCTTTACCCGCATTGAAGCCGGCGACTTTAATGATATCGAGTATATTGAAGCCCAGGCCTGTCCCGGCGGTTGTGTCGGCGGCGCGCTGATGGTCCGTAACCCCTACCTGGCCCGCCTGGAACTGCGGCAATTGGCCCGGCGCCTGCCGGCAGGTGCCGGGGAGCTACCCGAGCCGGGTAACAACCTGGCGACGACGCCGGTTCAACCCCGGGCGGTACTGCAACTGGACACCGACTTAGTCACGGCCCTGGAAAAGATGCGCCGCCTGGAAACTACCCAGGCCCTACTGCCGGGCCTGGATTGCGGTTCCTGTGGTTCCCCCAGCTGCCGCGCCCTGGCGGAGGATATTGTCCGGGGTGAGGCCCAGGATACGGATTGTGTCTTTGTCTTACGGGAGCGGGTGCGGGTGCTGGCGGAAGAGGTAGTTGAACTGGCGCGAAAATTGCCGCCTTCCATGGCCCAACCGGAAGGGGGGAGTAACAGTGAAAATCAGGGAAATAGCAACCAGCCTGAACCTGCAGGTCCTGGCCGGGGCAGGAGCCCTGGATAGGGAGGTGAGCAGCGGTTACTGCTCCGACCTGATCAGCGACTTCATGGCCAACGGGAAACCTGGATGTTTATGGTTGACCCTCCAGACCCACATGAATGTGGTGGCTGTGGCCCTCCTGGCGGAGGCTGCGGGGGTGGTTTTTACCGGGGGGCGAGAAGTAGCGTCGGAGGTCTGCCGTAAGGCTGAGGTTGAAGGGCTACCGCTCCTGGCAACATCTGCCCGCACCTTTGAGGTAGCCGGGCAGCTCTACCAGCTGTTATATGGGAGATGAGAGGTGGGAAGTGAGCAGCGAGATCCAGGGTCGAAACTGGCAAGGCCAGTTTCATAATCGAACCTTTGAGTTTCAAAGTAGTTAACCGGTGATATCATGGCTGTTTATCGTGCTGACCTCCACATCCACACCGCCCTGTCGCCCTGCGCCGGGGAAGAGATGACCCCGCCGGCCATTGTGGCCGCAGCCCTGGCAGCCGGCTTACAGCTCATTGCCGTGACCGACCATAATAGTGCCGGTAATGTGGCCGCTGTCCAGGAGGCGGCCCGGGGTACCAGCCTTGAGGTCCTAGCCGGTATGGAGGTCCAGACCCAGGAAGACGTGCACCTGGTTTGCCTTTTCGCTACCGCTACTGCGGCCCTGGCCTGGCAGGAGAAGGTATACCGTCATCTTCCGGCCGGGGAGAACCGGGAGGACTATTTCGGGCCGCAAATCCTGATGGATGCCGCCGGGTGGGAGATAGGCCGGGAAAAACGGCTTCTTTTAGGCAGCACCAGGATGTCAGTAGAGGAAGTCGTCCGGGAGGTAAACAGCCGGGGCGGGCTCTGCCTGCCGGCCCACGTGGATAGGCCATCATACAGCCTCCTGGCCAACCTGGGGGTTATGCCGCCGGGACTGCCGGTGCCGGCATTGGAACTGGGCTTGTTCAGACCGGAGGCCGCCCGGAAAAAGTTTCCCGCCCTGGCCGGCAGGTCCCTAGTGGCCGCTTCCGACGCCCATTACTTGGGCGACATCGGCCGGCGGATTACCGAGTATGATCTAGGGGCGCTAAATATTGCCTCCCTAACCCGCGCCCTGCAAAAACAGCACTTCAGGGTGGTGGTTGATGCGAGGAAGGAGAATTTCAGATAAATAGCGCATCTGATTCGGTATTTTGATAGAACCAGAGTTGAACTTTTTGCCAGAACCCATTTTCGAAGGAGTTACCCCGTGTGAAGCGCACCATGATGCATGAAAATTAATTTGCAGATGATAAGGGTGAGGCAGGTTCCCGGAGGGCGCATTTGCGCTTAGTTCAGAAGAACGAGGCCGGCTGAGGATGAGCGCGGCCGCCTGTCCGAGCCCGAAGGGCGAGTTAAGGCCGCGCCCGAAGCCGGCCGAGTTCGATACAAGTATAAGTGCGCAACCAGCGCCCGAAGGGAACCTGCCTCACCCCCGGAAGCACGCTGAAGTGAGCACTATTTTCGAAGGAGGTTTTGTTACCATGGAAGCCTGTCAATGCGAAGCCAAATGGGAGGAACTCGACCAGATCATCGCCGCCCACCGCGGCCAGCCCTCGGCCCTCATCGAAGTCCTCCACCAGGCCCAGGACCTCATCGGCTACCTGCCCCGGCAGGTGCAGATCGCCATCGCCGACGGCCTGGGGGTATCTTTGACCGAGGTTTACAGTGTTATTTCCTTCTACCACCACTTTACCGTCAAACCCAAAGGCAAGTACCAGGTATCCGTCTGCAAGGGCACGGCCTGCTATGTCAAAGGCTCGCCGGAGATCCTGGAGCGCCTGGAGAAGGAACTGGGAATTAAAGCCGGCGACAGCACCGACGACGGCAAGTTCTCCCTGGAGGTCGTCCGTTGCCTGGGAGCCTGCGGCCTGGGCCCGGTAATGACCGTCAACAAACGCGCCCACGGCCTTTTAAAACCCGATAAGGCTGCTGCTGTCCTCAAGCAGTACCAGTAAGTAATCATGGAAGAACTAGCCCTGCATCTCCTTGATCTCCTGGAAAACGCCCTGGCCGCCGGCGCCCGCCACATCCTGATTACCATCGTCGAGGATGCCGAGGGGGACCGGTTGACCATTACCGTCCAGGACGACGGCCGCGGTATGGGGGCGGCGGCCCGGCAAAGGGCCATGGATCCCTTTTACACCACCCGCACCACCAGGAAGGTAGGCCTGGGACTTTCCCTCTTTCAGGCTACAGCCACCCAGTGCGACGGCGCCCTGTCCCTGACCTCCCAACCGGGCCAGGGGACCAGGGTGGTGGCCACCATGAGGCTCAGCCACCCGGACCTGCCGCCCCTGGGCGACATGGGAGCGACGGTGGCTGCGGCCTTGAGCCGGGAGGAACCAGTGGAGATTGTCTACCAGCACCGCCGGGGGGGCAGGGAGTTTCAGTTTTCCTCGGCCTGGCTGCAGTTGCACCTGGGGGAAATACCCCTGAACTGCGGGCCGGTACTGGATTGGGTACAACGTTATATTAACAAAGGCTTGGCAGAATTGTACGGAGGTGACGAGAAGTGATCAAATCCTTGGAAGAACTGCAAAAGGTCAAGGAGGCTGAACTGGAGGCTATCCGCCTGCGGGAGGCCGGCCAGAAGGCTAAGATTATCGTCGGCATGGGGACCTGCGGTATCGCCGCCGGCGCCCGGGAGGTTATGAGCGCCATCCTGGATGAACTGGGCAAGCGGCGCTTGAGCAATGTTGCTGTCACCCAGACCGGCTGCGTGGGCCTATGCGCCCAGGAGCCCCTGGTGGACGTTATCCTAGCGGGGAAACCGCGGGTAACCTACGGTAAAGTCGATGCCGGCAAGGCGCGGCAGATCGTCGCCCAGCATGTAGTCAATGGCATCGTGATCAGTGAATGGGTTGTTAACAGGGGGGAAGCGTAAATGGAATTCTATCGTGCCCACGTCTTGGTCTGCGCCGGCACCGGCTGTACGGCCTCGGAAAGCCCGGCTACCAAAGAAGCCTTGATCCACGAATTAAAGGCCCGCGGCCTGGACAAAGAGATCCAGGTAGTGGATACCGGTTGCTTTGGTTTCTGCCGTTTCGGCCCCAACATGATGGTCTACCCAGAAGGGGTCTTTTACAACCAGGTCCACCCGGAGGATGTCCCGGAACTAGTGGAAGAGCACTTCGTCAAGGGCCGGGTGCTGGAGCGTTTGTTATACAAGCAGCCGGAAACGGAAGCGGCCGTTAAAGCCTTCGAAGACATCCCCTTCTTCAAGCACCAGGTACGCATCGCCCTGCGCAACTGCGGCCTGATTAACCCGGAATCCATCGACGAATATATCGCCCGGGATGGTTACCAGGCCCTGGGTAAAGTGTTGACGACCATGACGCCGGCGGAGGTAATCGATACCGTGAAAAAAGCCGGCCTGCGCGGCCGGGGCGGCGGTGGGTTTCCCACCGGCCTGAAGTGGGAATTTGCCCACCGCTCGCCGGGACCGGTGAAGTATATCGTCTGTAACGCCGACGAGGGCGACCCGGGGGCCTTCATGGACCGTAGCATCCTGGAGGGCGACCCCCACGCCGTCCTGGAAGGCCTGGCCATCGGCGGTTACGCCATCGGCGCCAGCCAGGGTTATATCTATGTCCGTGCTGAGTACCCCATTGCTGTCAACCGCCTGAAGATCGCCATCCAGCAGGCGCGGGAGAAGGGCCTCCTGGGCCAGAACATCTTTAACTCCGGTTTCAACTTCGATATCGACATCCGCCTGGGCGCCGGCGCCTTTGTCTGCGGCGAAGAGACAGCCCTGCTGGCTTCTATTGAAGGCCGCCGGGGCGAACCGCGGCCGCGGCCGCCTTTCCCGGCCGTATCCGGCCTCTGGGGCAAGCCGACGGTCATCAATAACGTCGAGACCCTGGCCAATGTGCCCACCCTGATCCGTGAGGGCTGGGAATGGTTCGCCGGCATCGGCACGGAAAAGAGCAAGGGCACCAAGGTCTTTGCCCTGGCCGGCAAGATTAATAACAACGGCCTGGTGGAGATCCCCATGGGCACCTCCCTGGGCGAGGTGATCTACGACATCGGCGGTGGCATCCCCGGCGGCAAGAAGTTCAAAGCCGCCCAGACGGGCGGGCCTTCCGGCGGCTGCATCCCGGCAGAATACTTGAACACCCCCATTGACTATGAGTCCCTGACGGCCCTGGGTACTATTATGGGATCCGGCGGTCTCATTATCATGGACGAGGACACCTGCATGGTGGACCTGGCCAAGTTTTTCTTGGATTTTGTTAAAGATGAGTCCTGCGGTAAGTGCACCCCCTGCCGTATCGGTACCACCCGCATGCTGGAGATCCTGGACCGGATCTCCAAGGGACAGGGCAAGGAAGAAGACCTGGACCTGCTGGTGGAGCTGGGCCAACAGATTAAGGATACGGCCCTCTGCGGCCTGGGCCAGACGGCGCCCAACCCGGTGTTGAGCACCATTAAATACTTTCGCGATGAGTACCTGGCCCACATCCGCGATCACCGCTGCCCGGCGGGTGTCTGTGCCGCCCTTTTTAACTCGCCGTGTCAGAACGCCTGCCCGGCTAACGTGGATGTGCCCATCTATATTGACCTGATCCGTCAACGGCGCTTTGCCGAGGCCTATGAGGTCATCCGACGGGAGAATCCCTTCCCGGTAGTCTGCGGCAGGGTCTGCAATCACCCCTGTGAGGGCAAGTGCAACCGGGCGAAAATGGACCAGCCCCTGGCCATCCGCGAATTGAAACGCTTCGCCGCTGACTACGCCCTGAAGCTGAACGGCCAGCGGCCGCGGCCTGCCATCGCCCCGGCCAATGGTAAAAAGGTAGCTATTATCGGCGCCGGTCCGGCGGGGCTGACGGCGGCCTACTATCTGGCCGGTAAAGGATATAGCGTGACCGTCTTCGAGGCCCTCCCGGTGGCCGGCGGCATGATGGCCGTAGGTATCCCCGAGTACCGCCTGCCCAAGAAGACCCTCCAGGCGGAGATTGATACCATCATGGAGCTGGGGGTCGAGCTGCAGACAGGCAAAGCCCTGGGCCGCGATTTTACCATCGACGACCTGAAGGCACAAGGGTACGAAGCCGTCTTTGTGGCCATCGGCGCCCATAAGGACCAAAAATTGGGCGTTCCCGGGGAGGAACTGGAAGGTGTTTACGGCGGCACCACTTTCCTGCGCCGGCTCAATCTGGGCCAGGCTCTGGATGTCAAAGACAAAGTGGTGGCCGTTGTCGGCGGCGGTAACGTGGCCATGGACGCCGCCCGCTCAGCCCTGCGCCTGGGAGCGAAGGAAGTCCACCTTATCTACCGCCGCCAGAAGGACGACATGCCGGCTATCCGTGAGGAGATTCAGGAAGCGGAGAAGGAAGGCGTGCAACTCACCTGCCAGGCCAACCCGGTGGCTATCCGGGGCGAAAACGGCCGGGTCACGGCCATGCAATGCGCCCGGATGAAGATGGGTGAATTTGACCGCAGCGGACGGCGGCGACCGGTGCCCATGGAGGGAGCCGATTTCACCCTGGCGGTGGATGTGGTCATTACCGCCATCGGCCAAACGGTGGATCCTGATGGTATCCCGGTTGGGGTGGAAAAAGGCCTTGCCGGAACGGTAGTCGCCGATGCCAAGACCGGGGCCACAGCTCTGGACGGGGTCTTTGCCGGCGGTGACTGTGTGGCCGGGCCGGATACCGTCATCGGTGCCATAGCCGCCGGCAAGCGGATAGCGGCGGCCATTGATCGGTACCTGGGCGGCGACGGTATAGTCGTACCCGAATTGGCAATCAAACGCCAGCGGACAGCGCCGGTCATTGAAGAAATAACTAACCGCGAGGTAGCGGCAAGCCTGGAATTGGCCGATCGCCTCCAGGGCTTTGTTGAGGTGGAAGTGGGCTATGATGAGGAACAGGCCGTAGCTGAAGCGTCCCGTTGCCTGCGCTGCGACGTGCGGGAATAGGGAAAGATAGGAGGCGAAGAAGTTGAGTACCGTAAAACTGACGATTGATAACGTACCCGTAGAGGTAGAAGCCGGTACGACTATCCTGAAGGCCGCCGAGGAGGCCGGTATTCATATACCCACCCTTTGTTACCTGGAGGGAATCAATGAAATCGGCGCCTGTCGCGTCTGCGTGGTAGAAGTGGAAGGGGCCAGGAATTTGATGGCCTCCTGTGTGACCCCGGTAGCCGAGGGTATGATGGTAAAGACTAATAGCCCCAGGGTCAGGATGGCCCGGCGCCTGAATGTGGAACTACTCCTTTCCAACCACAAGATGGAGTGCCCTACCTGCATCCGCAACCTGAACTGCGAACTGCAATCCCTGGCCCAGGAACTGGGGATCCGGCAGGTCCGCTTTGAGGGTAAAAAGAGCGAGTATCCTATAGACGATTCCACACCGGCTATCATTCGCGAGCCTGACAAGTGCATCCTTTGCCGCCGCTGCGTCTCTGTTTGCGAGAAGGTCCAGGGCGTCAAGGCCATCGCCCCCCTGGGACGGGGTTTTGACACCGTCATTGCCCCAGCTTTCCAGGAAAAGCTCCTGGACATCGCCTGCGTGGAGTGCGGCCAGTGCACCCTGGTCTGTCCGGTAGGAGCCCTGTACGAAAAAGATTATATCAACGACGTCTGGGCCGCCCTGGCCGATCCGGAGAAGTTCGTCGTCGTCCAGACGGCCCCGGCCACCCGGGTTTCCATCGGCCAGGAGTTCGGCCTGCCCCCGGGGAGCGTCAATACCGGCCAGATGGTGGCGGCTTTACGGCGCCTGGGCTTTGACCGGGTCTTTGATACCGACTTTACCGCCGACCTGACCATCATGGAGGAGGGCTCCGAGTTTATCGAGCGCTTCACTAAAGGCGGCGTTTTACCATTAATCACCTCCTGCAGCCCGGGCTGGGTGAAATTTATGGAGCATTTCTACCCGGAGTTTATCCCTAACGTCTCCACCTGCAAGTCGCCCCAGCAGATGTTCGGCGCCGTGGCCAAGACCTACTACGCCCAGAAGGCTGGGATCGATCCGGCCAAGATGATCGTCGTCTCCATCATGCCCTGCACGGCCAAGAAGTTCGAGTGCCAGCGGCCGGAGATGCGGGACAGCGGCTACCAGGATGTGGATTACGTCCTCACCACCCGCGAGCTGGCGCGGATGATCAAGGAAACGGGAATCGATTTCCGCAGCCTGCCGGAAGAACAATACGACGACCCCCTGGGCGAATCCACCGGCGCGGCGGTTATCTTCGGCGCCACCGGCGGCGTTATGGAGGCGGCCCTACGGACAGCTTATGAACTCATTACCGGCGAAACCCTGCCGGCCCTGGACTTCTACGATGTCCGCGGCCTTAAAGGCATCAAGGAAGCCACGGTAGACATTAAGGGTACCCAAGTCCGGGTGGCGGTGGCCCACAGCTTGGGTCACGCCCGGCAACTTTTAGAGCGGGTCAAGGCCGGGGAGCAGTACCATTTTATTGAAATCATGTGCTGCCCCGGCGGCTGCATCGGCGGCGGCGGCCAGCCCATCCCGACCAACACCGCTATCCGGGAGGAACGCATTAAGGGCATTTACCAGGCCGATAAGGAGATGCCCATCCGCAAGTCCCATGAGAACCCGTCCATCCAGGCCCTCTACCGCGAGTTTCTGGGTCAGCCCCTGGGTGAGAAGTCCCACCACCTGCTGCACACCAAGTATACGCCCCGGGGGAAGTACTAAAGGGACACCTTTGCCGCCCTTGCGGCCCCACTACCATAAATAAGGTTCTGCTGGCTGGACGGGTGGCAACTTCTAAGGGAAGTAGCACCCGGCAGAAAAACCTCCCGTCTTACAAGGGTAACCGGGAGGTTTTTTACCTGGGTGTTTGATCGTTGTAGACGGCTTAATTAGAGGTTCCATCTTGTTTTATCTGTTATTTCAGGTTATACTAGAATTCAAGAAAGATAATTTAATCAACTTGGCCAAGGAGCGAACACTGGCGGAGGATTCAATGCCGTCTATCGATCTCATCGGTATGGGAGACAGCCTGACGTGGGGGTACCCCTTCGGGCCGGAGGCATCCTGGTTGAAGCTGGCGGCCCGGGAAACCGGCCTCAAGGCACTTAACCGTGGTATCAGCGGCGAGACGACGGGGGAGATGCTGGCCCGTTTCGACGAGGACGTGGTGAGACTTAAGCCGCGGACGGTGACCATCATGGGTGGCACCAATGACGCCTGGGCGGGTTATGCGGTGGCGGAAGTGGAAGATAATATCAGGGCGATGGTGGCTAAAGCCCAGCAAGCTGGCATCGAGGCCATCATTTGCCTGCCGCCGCCTCTCTGCCTAACCGGGTCCGATATACCGGCGTCATTCTTAAAAAAGATGGCCGCCATGCTGGCAGATTATCGTGAGGCCTGCCGTGAACTGGCTCGTACGCAAAGGTTAAAACTGCTGGACTTTTATACCCCGCTCCTGGACCCGGCCACCGGCTGGGGCCGGCGGGACTACTTTACCGACGACGCTCATCCCAGTGTTGCCGGTTACCGGGTCATGGCCGCCGTAGCCGTGCCTTTATTCCGGAAATTGTGCAGCAGAACCAACTAAACCGCTTTTTTCCTTTGGCCATTTTTCATATGACTTGAGGTAAACCCGTGAAAAGCCGGGTTTATTTAATTTAATAGCATTTAATAGCCCGGAAGGAAAAAGCGGTTTTATGGCGAATAATAAAGTAAGTTAGTTACAAAGAATAACGTTATTTTATGTAACTATATCACAGCAAATACCTGCACGGAGAGAGGAGGGAATATTTTGGCAGTCAAACTATTGGGCCTGTGCGGCAGCCCGCGCAAGGGGGCGACGGAGTACGTCCTCCAGGAGGCTCTGCAGGAAGCGGCAACCCTGCCGGGAATCGCGACCGAGCTGGTAACCCTGCGGGGGAAAAAGGTCCAGCCCTGTACCGGGTGTAATTACTGCAAGCGTCACCAGACCCGCTGCAATGTCCAGGACGATATGCAGGCGCTTTTTGATATCTTTGTCGCTGCCGATGCCTTCCTGGTGGCCTCGCCGGTATACGTAATGGGGCCGACGCCGCAGCTGGCCGCCTTTTTCAGCCGCCTGCGGCCTATCCACCACGTCTTTCCCGGCGCCCTGCGCAACAAGGTCGGCGGGGCTATTGCCGTAGGCGGAACTCGAAACGGCGGCCAGGAAATTACCGTAAACACCATTATCAACTATATGCTTACCCGCGGCCTGGTGGTCGTAGGAGGCGAGATCGGCGGATATGCCGGCGGCAAGATCTGGTCCCAGGATAAAATTGAGGCGGCCGGGGAGGACAACATTGGTATGGATACCGTCCGCGGCCTGGCCCGCCGGGTGGCGGAACTGGCCCTGCTATTACATGCCGGGCGGGAGGCTCTTAAAGCCTGATTCCGTAGGGCTGTTACTAATCCCAGCGGCCCCGAGTTTGCACAGTAGAAGCCTATTTTTAGGGGGGATAATCATGGAGTTTAGAGACTACCTGCAAAAACTCCAATCTGCCGGCCAACTGGTCACCATCGACCGGGAAGTCCAGCTTAACTATGAACTGGCCAGCATCATCAACACTATGCTGCAGCAAAACCGGCCCGTAGGTTTATTCCGGAACCTGACCCACCCTTCGGGCATCCCTGTCGTCGGCGGCCTGCTGGGTAATATGGAGCGCATCGCCCTGGCCCTGGATACTGAACCAGCAGGAATCAGCCGGAAACTGGAACAGGCCCTGGCCAACCTCATTGACCCGGTGGTAGTAGAAAACCCGCCCTGGCGACAGAATGTCTTCCAGGGCGAGGCGATCAACCTGGAAGAACAGCTACCCATCCCCTGGCATAATGAAGGCGATGCGGGGCCATATGTAACCGCCGGCATCATGATCAGCAAAGACCCGGCTACCGGCCGGCAGAATTACTCCTACAACCGCCTGCAGCTCAAGGGCCCCCGGAAGTTCGGCATCATGATGAACGCCTGGCGTCATATTGCCTGGTTTTACCAGGCACTAGAGAAAAGGGACGAGCCTTTACCCGTGGCCGTGGCCATCGGCGTCGACCCGGCCGTGGAAATCGCCGCCGGTTTCCGGATTGAGGAGGACGAAGCCATGCTGGCCGGAGCTATCAACGGTCGGCCCCTGCCGGTAAGTAAATGTCACACAATGGATCTATTGGCCCCGGCCGGGGCGGAGATTGTCATTGAGGGTTTCGTACCGCCCCACACACGGGAGACGGAGGGCCCCCTGGCCGAATTCACCGGCCACTTCGGCGAGGTCTATCAAAACCCTGTGTTTGAGGTCACGGCCCTGAGCTACCGGGATCAACCTATTTTCCGGACCATAGTACCGGGCTCCTTCGAGCATATCTATCTAGGGAATGTCCTGCCCCGGGAAATCATGCTGCGCAATCTAACTACCCACGCCTCGCCCAATGTCCGGAATGTGCACCTGACCCCATACAGCGGCGGTTTTATGGCGGTAATCGCCATTGACAAAAAGAACGAGGGCGAGCCCAAGAACATCGCCCTGGCGGCTTTAATGACCCATGTCAATATCAAGGTGGCCGTGGTTGTGGATACTGACGTCGATATCTACCAGCCGAGCGATATCCTCTGGGCCATCGCCACCCGCGTTGACGCCAAGAGAGATATCTTTATCGTCCCCTACGCCCAGGGCATGGAGAACGACCCCACCACCGGCCCCGACGGCACCCATACCAAGTTCGCCATTGACGCCACCCTGGCCCTGGGCCTTAAAGACGACTACCGTCGTGTCCGCTACCCGAAGGTGGACCTGGAGAAGTTCCTGCCAGGTTTGAAGGGGTGATCGGATGCCGTTGGTGGATCGCCGGGAATTGTTGAGCCTGTTGCTGCAACTCGGCAATATCCCCAGCCCCTATGGCCGGGAAGGAGAAGCGGCTGCCTGGGTTTATCGTTGGTTTCAAGAGCAGGGAATTAAAGCGTGGAAAGTCGGCGCCACGCCGGCTGGGCGCAAGAATAAGTGAGGAGGTCTTGAATAGTGAAAATTAAAGCGCGTACCGTATATCTGGTAGGGTTACTGATTTTACTGCTGGCAACAGCCCTTGTTTTCAGCGGCTGCGGCGGCGCCAAGCAGTCAGGCAGCAATGCCAATCAGGCCAATCAGGGTGCCCAGACGGGTGCTGACAGTAAGGCCGGAGATTTTAAAGTGGCCTTGGTTTTAAACGGCCCTATCAATGACAATGGCTGGAACGCCGCCGGCTACAACGGGCTGAAGACGGTGGAAAAGGAACTGGGAGTCAAAACGACCTACTCGGAAAACGTCAGCAAATCCGACCAGGAAGAGGTCCTGCGGGGGTATGCCACCCAGGGCTATAACATCGTCTTCGCCCACGGTTTTGAGTTCGTCGATACCGCTAAGAAGGTCGCCCCGGAATTTCCCAAAACCATCTTTATCGTTACCAACGGCTATTTCAGTGATAAAAACATCTCCTCCTTTTCCGTCAACAGCGCCGAGATGGGCTTCCTGGAAGGGGCTGCTGCGGCCATCCTGAGCAAGAGCAAAAAAGTCGCCGCCATCGGCGGAGAAGAGACCACCCCGATTAAACTGGGGATTGAAGGCTTTAAGCAGGGGGCTAAATATATCGACCCGAACGTAGAGGTTTTGAGTACCTACATCGGTAGTTTTAGTGACGTGGGTAAAATGAAGGAAGTTGCCATGAGCATGATTAATCAGGGCGTCGACGTGGTCCTGGGTAATGCCAACCAGGCCGGCTTGGGCGCCATCCAGGCGGCCAAGGAAAAAAACGTCTACGCCATCGGCAGCAGTTCGGATCAGCATGCGGTGGCACCAGATAATGTCGTCACCAGCGGCGTGCAAAATATCGGCAAGGCCATGTCCTTTATGGCTAAAACAGTCATGGACGGCAATTACAAACCTGACGTCTATATGGTAGGTGTAAAAGAAGGAGCCGTATTCCTGGCACCCCTCTACGATTTCGAACAGAAATTACCGGCCGATATAGTAAAGAAGATCAAACAGGTGCCTGAGGACATCAAGAGCGGCAAGGTGAAGATCGACCTGGACACCAAAACGGGCCAGGTTACCGTCGAAAAGCAGTAGCACGGCGCTAACGGTTAAGGGCAGGGGAACCCCTGCCCTTTTTTAGTGCGCCCGGCAGGGGTGTTAGCTTGGTGGTAAAAGCCACTAATGTAGGCGAGGTGGCAAGCCCTCAGCCGAAGGGGGGCGTCTATCTTTAGGCAGGACCTGATTATTATTGACAGATGAACTCAACGTGTGACAGAATATAACCATCGAAAACAAATATAGCAGACAATCTAAACCGAGGAGAGCTATCATGGGGCAAGAGTTGTTTAGGGAGATTTTGGAAAAGGCGTCCTGCGGCTATGCCTATCATTGGATTCTCTACGACGAAAAAGGCCTGCCGGAAGATTACGTTTTCCTGGACCTTAATCCCGCCTTTGAAGCCTGCCCGGTATAAGGGAAGATGATTTCGACTGGGTGGAATGTTACGACCGCCTGGTGCAGAACGGCGAGACGGGAGAATGGTGCAGTATGCCTCATCCCTGAAGCCTGGTATAAGGTCAAGGCTTTTTCACCCGAAAAAGACCGCTTCGTGACTATCTTTCAGGATATAACACCAGAGACGGCAAGGATCAGAATTTTCGAGGAGCAGACGGGAAAGATAAAAGAGCTGACCGATGAGCTGGAAATGATCTTCAACGGCACCCAGGACGCCCTTTTACTGGTGGAAGTCGACGAGGGCCGTTTTCGTTACCTGCGCACCAACGAAGCCCACCAGAAGCTGACGGGTTTTAGTCTCAATGCAATCCAGGGTAAAACCCCGGTGGAGCTGATGGGCGAAGAACTGGGAAAAACCATTTAAGACAATTATCAAAGGTGTGTAACGGCCGGAAGGCCCATAATCTACGAAGAAACATTAAACCTTCCCGGCGGGGAAAAAGCTCACCAGATTAACCCCGATAACAGAAAAGGGCATGATGAAATACATAATCGGTTTTAGTACGGAAATAACCAGCCTCAAACAGGCGGAGGTCCGGTTGCGCCAGACTCTAAAATACGAACAAACCGTCAGCAAACTGGCGGCCCAGGCCCTCCAGGAAGGCGACCTTGAAGTTTTCTTACTAAGAGTATCGCGATATTAGGAGAGGGGATGGACGCCCTCCGGGCCTATATCTTTGAAAGGGATCCGGTAAAGGGAACTATCAATAACACCTACGAATGGATGGCCCCCGGCGTTGCCCCCCAGAAAGATAGTCTCCAGCATATGTCTGAAGAAGAGTACGCCTGGTGGACGGAAAGGCTGAAAAAATCGAGAAGCCATTTACTATGGCGATATAGAGGCCATTCCCGATTCCTTGACGAAGGAAACCTTAAAAATTCAGGGCATAAAATCAATCCTGGTGGCGCCCATATTTTTAGAAAAGGAATACTACGGCTTCGTAGGCCTGGACGTCTGCGGTGCAGGCAGGGAGTGGGCGGAAAGCGAAAAGAATTTAATGTGGACGGCGGCCTGGATATTATCCCGTAGCATCCTCCTGCGCCGGACCGCCAGAGTCTTAAGGAGGGGGAAAATCGTCGGCCTGGCCAACCATACCATGCTCGTCACCCGTGACGGGTATAGGGTGCCCATCGCCGACAGCGCCGCCCCTATAACGGACGAAAGCGGCGGCATCCATGGTATGGTGATGGTATTCCGCGACGTCACCGGCAAAGGGAATGGGAGCGAAGGATTGTTCATTTAAGCTACCACGACGCCCTCACCGGTCTTTACAACCGCCGCTATGCTGAAGAATGGCTGCAAGATGCCGCCAATACCGTAAAGCTTCCCGTAGCCGTAATCATGGCCGACGTCAACGGTTTAAAACTTGCAAACGACGTTTTCGGCCACGAAGAAGGCGACAGGCTTTTAAAAATGGCCGCCGAGGTTTTGCAGGGATGCCTGCGCGCGGGCGACGTCATCTGCCGCTGGGGCGGCGACGAGTTTCTCCTTTTGCTGCCCGTCAAGTACTGGAACGAGGCCAGAACGGAAAACCTGTGCCGGATACTGGCCGTGGCCAACGCCTTCGACGCCATGACCAGCGACCGCCCCTACCGCCGGGCCATGTTCTGCAAGGCGGCTGTGGCCGAGCTGAAAAACAACGCCTGCAGCCAGTTCGACCCCGGCGTGGTCGCCGCCTTTCGGCGCCATTTAAAGGAAATCGAGTACTGCCGGAACGGCGGCCAGGGCGATTGCTGTTAGGGAGGAGATCTTTTTATGCCAAAATGGAAAATAAACTACATAGTCGATTTGCTTCTTTTCCTTTGCGCAATCGGCCTGGCCATATCGGGCTTCATCACCTGGAAAGTGCTACCTTCCGGCAGGTAGGGACGGGGGAGCGAAGCGGCTACTTTTATTTTTAGCCGGCATGAATGGGTGGGTTTCCACGAACTGTTGGCGGTGATCGCGGTTATTCTGGTCATCGTTCATATTGTCCTGCACTGGAGTTGGGTCATGGCCACCACAAAGCGTATTTTCGGCCTGGGGGATAAAGATTAAACGCAACTACTCAATCACCTTAAGAAATCGTATTTTTTCATGAATTAAAGGGGGCTAGCCATTCTCCCCTACTCGTTTTTAGCCCCCTACAATCCAAAATTTTGTCTCGCCATCCGGCCGGATGTATTGTATAATAGGTTTAAGAAAAAGGGCGCGCCAGGGGGCGAGGTTTGATGGAAATAGTGAAAACCATCACAGGTAAATGCCGGATGTGTTACGCCTGTATCCGCAACTGCCCGGTCAAGGCCATCAAAGTTGTCGATGGCCAGGCCAGGGTGGTACCTGAGCTCTGCATTGCCTGTGGTCACTGTGTCCAGGTATGCGCCCAGCAGGCCAAACTGGTAGAACGCGAAGTAGAGCGGACCGAGGGATATCTGGCCGACGGCGGCCGGGTTATTGCCTGCCTGGCGCCTTCCTTTGTCGCCGAATTTCACCCAGCCTGGCCCGGCCAAGTGGTGACGGCTTTAAAGAAGATGGGTTTTGCCGAGGTTCACGAGGTGGCTTTTGGCGCCCACCTGGTGACCCTGGAGTATCAGAAATACCTCCAGGAGTCTGGTGAACGCCAGGGTCTCATCAGCACCCCCTGCCCGGCGATAGTTAATCTGGTGAGTAAATACTTCCCCCGCCTGCTACCCCAGCTGGTGCCGGTGGTCTCACCCATGATCGCCCTGGGACGTTACCTCAAGGCCCGCAAGGGGCCGAATACCCGGGTGGTCTTTATCGGTCCCTGTGTGGCTAAAAAGGGTGAGGCTGGCGATGAAGAGGTGGCCGGGGCCGTCAACGCCGTGCTTACTTTTACGGAAATTAAGGAAATGCTGGCTGCCAGGGAGATTGACATCGCTACGTGTGGTGATAGCGACTTTGACAATGAACCCGCTTACCTGGGACGCTTATACCCCGTTGGCGGCGGCCTCCTCCGGAGTGCCGGCATCGACGCCGACATCCTGGCCAACCAGGTCCTGGTGGTGGAGGGCCGGGAGGATTGCCTGGAGTTCTTAAAGGCCGTCAACGAGGGCAAAATGGTCCCCCAGATAGTCGATATGCTTTTCTGTAAAGGCTGTATCAACGGCCCCATGCAGGAGAATAACTTTTCTTCTTTCCGCCGGAAGAAGATCATTGCCGAGTTTACCCGCCAGGGCCTGAAAAACGAAACCCCGCCCCGGCCCCTGGACCTCTCCGGGATCAACCTGCGCCGGGAATTCCACGACCGGAGCGTTTTCTTCCCCCAGCCCAGCGAGGCAGATATCCGGGCCATCCTGGCCGAATTGGGCAAGTACACCCCCGAAGATGAACTTAACTGTGGCGCCTGTGGTTACCCCTCCTGCCGGGAAAAGGCCGTTGCTGTCTATCATGGCCTGGCAGAAAACCGGATGTGTTTGCCCTACCTGATTGCCCAGCTGGAGAAAAGCAACCTCCACTTGCGCCAGGAACTTAAGGCTTTCCAGGGCCAGTTCGGCCAGCTGGTGGGTAACAGCACGCCCATGCAGGAGGTTTACCGCCTGATTGAAAAGGTGGCTAAAACCGATGCCACAGTTTTAATCCGGGGCGAGAGCGGTACAGGTAAGGAACTGGTGGCCCGGGCGATTCACTATAACAGCCGGCGCAGCGAAGCCCCCTTTATCAGCATTAACTGCGCTGCCCTGCCGGAGACTTTACTGGAAAGTGAGTTGTTTGGCCACGCCCGGGGCGCTTTTACCGGGGCGGTCACGGCGAAAAAGGGTCTCTTTGAGGAAGCCCACGAAGGCACCATCTTCCTGGACGAGATCGGCGATATCAGCCTGGGGCTCCAGAGCAAGTTGCTGCGGGTACTCCAAGAGGGGGAATTCCTGCGGGTAGGGGAAACCCGGCCCACCCGGGTCAATGTTCGGGTCCTGGCGGCGACCAACCGCGATCTAGAAGAAGCCGTCAAAGAAGGATCCTTCCGGCCGGAACTCCTTTACCGCCTCAACGTTATCACCATCTGGCTGCCGCCCCTGCGGGAGCGGCGCGACGACATTCCCCTGCTGGCCCGGCACTTCCTGGAAAAATCCTGCCAGCGCCTGGGTAAAGAGGTTAACGGCTTTACCCATGAGGCTATGGACGCCCTGGTGCGGGCTGACTGGCCGGGGAACGTCCGGGAACTGGAGAATGTCATCGAGCGGGCCGTTATCCTGACTGAGGGTAAAAAGATTGAACTGGGCGATCTGCCGCGGCACTTCCGTAACATGGCGGCTAGCGCTACCGGGTGGGCCTATACCCGGGGCATGAGTTTCAAAGAGGCTGTCTCAGCCTACGAAGCGCGGCTTATTCTTCAGGCCCTGGAAGAGAGCCAGGGGGTGCAGGCCCGGGCGGCAGAGATCCTGGGCCTGAAGCGCAGTACCTTAAACGAAATGATTAAACGCTATAAGTTAATGGGTCGAAAAAACGGGATAGAGTAAACGCCGATATAAAAAACTGAATCCCATCCAAATATATGGACTACAGATTTTCCTTTATTCTTCGGAAATCAAGCCGATCGGTGTCTAGAAATATGTATTATTACGGGCCGGTTGGCTTGTGCATGAGACGGCTTTCGCATACCCTATGGCTGCGAAGGCCGTATTTTTATGGGCTGGCATGGAATTTGCATATAGGTATTAGTGAAAAGAGGTACAAAAAACCGTTTAGGGGGGATTATCAACCACCGGCAGGAGAAAAACGACCATGTAGCAGGGGAATGACGCAACTGTTTTAAAAGTGTGGTAAAATAACGCTACCAAAGGAAATTTAAAAGGGAGGAATAAAGAATGGCTAAGGTTTTAGCGGAAGTAGAGTACGCAGGGGTACTGCCTGCCCTGACGGCTGGCGAACTCAACGAGGCCTATGCCCGCCTGGAGGAGCGCTATAACTGCCTGCGGAGCAATTGGGAGTGGTTTTGCCGGGCTGATTACGTCCCTGTAGCCGCAGATCCTGCGGGTAAAGTAGACCAGAACTAAGGTAGCATTAAAATGTTAAAAAGTGTAGATAGAAATTAAAACGCCGGCAGGCTAAGAAAAGCTGCCGGCGTTTTTGACTACCTTATTTTATTTACTGCCGGAAGCGATATAATAAATCTTGGAGTGATAAACCTTGGGGTGAAAAGATGCCGAAACCAGAACTCATGGCCCCGGCAGGTAACCCGGAAACCCTGAAGGCAGCAATTGCCAACGGGGCCGACGCCGTTTATCTAGGGGGGCAACAGTTTAACGCCCGGGCGGGGGCGGCCAACTTTGATCGCGACCAGATGGTAGCCGCCATCGAATACGCCCACGAGCGGGATTGTCGTATTTATGTAACTGTGAATATCCTTCTGGCGGATACGGAACTACCTACGGCCCTGGATTACCTCTACTTCTTGGGGGAGGCGCGGGCCGATGGGATTATCGTCCAGGACCTGGGCCTGGTCGCCCTGGCTCGCCAGCTCCTTCCCGGATTACCCCTCATTGGCAGTACCCAGATGACCATCACCAATGTCGCCGGTGCTCGTTATTTACAGGGGCTGGGTTTCCAACGGGTCGTCCTGGGCCGGGAGCTATCCCTGGCCGATATCAGCGCCATCAGTAGCCAGGTGGAGATAGAACTGGAGGCTTTTGTCCACGGCGCCCTCTGTTTCTCCTATTCCGGTCAATGCCTCCTCAGCAGTATGATCGGGGGCCGCAGCGGCAACCGCGGCCGCTGCGCCCAACCCTGCCGCCTGGCCTATCTCCTGGTGGACGAGAACGGGCGGCCCCTGGAAGCCAAACCGGAACACCTCTTAAGCACCCGCGACCTTTACACCCTGGACCGGGTGCCCGACCTGCTGGCTGCCGGGGTGACGGCTTTTAAGATCGAGGGTCGCCTGCGGCGGCCGGAGTATGTAGCTGTAGTTACCCGGGCTTACCGGCGGATTATCGATCGCTACCTGGCGGACCCGGAGGGTTTTACCGTCTCCCCGGCTGAACGGGAAGAAGTGGCCCAAATCTTTAACCGCGATTTTACGCCGGGCTACCTGGCCGGCGACCCGGGCGCCGATCTCATGGGTTACGGCCGGCCCAGCAACCGGGGCCTTTATTTGGGCCGGGCCGGCCAGCGCCAGGCCGGGCGCTGGCCGGTGCACCTAGAGGCCCCCTTAAGCCGGGGGGACGGCCTGGATGTCTGGGTCAGCCGGGGCGGCCACCAGGGAATGGTCGTCCATCACATCTGGCAGGAGGGACGCGAGATCGCTGCTGCCCCGGCAGGGGCTACCGTGGCCCTGGAGCTACCGCCGGCCACCAGACCGGGGGACCGGATCTTTAAAACTAGTGACGCCGAGCTCCTGGAGAGGATCCGGCGGACCTATACCTCCCCCCGGGAAGAGCCGCGGATGCCCCTGGCCATGCTCGTCAAGGCCCGGCCGGGAATACCCCTGGAACTGGAGGTCAGGGATCCGGGGGGCCGCCGGGTCACGGTGCAGACAAGGGTAGCCGCTGCCGTGGCGCAGCGCCATCCCCTGGACCAGGCTACCCTGAGGGCGCAGCTGGGCCGCCTGGGCAACACCCCCTACCGGCTGGCCCACCTGGAGGCCACCCTGGAAGGGCCGGTAATGGTTCCTTTAAGCGAATTGAACCGGGTGCGCCGGGAGGCCATAGACCTGTTACGCCAAAAACGCTTGCAAGCTTGGCCGCGGCGGGTACCGGACCGGGAGACCTTCCGGGCCGCCCGGGAACGTTACCTCGCCCGGCTGGAGGCAATAACTGCTCCCGAATTGGTGGCAGGAGAGAGAGCGGCCGGGGCTACTGGCTATAATCAGGGTGGGAGCGGGGCGGTAACAGGCGGTAGCCAGGTCCCTGCCAGTCCAGTGATGCACCGGCGCGCCAATCAGGTCCGGCCTGGCCTGGCAGTGGCCGTGGGCGATAGGGAGGGTGCCCGCGCTGCCCTGGAGGCCGGCGCCCGGCGGGTTTACCTGGCTGGTGAGGTCTGGCAGGGTAAAAGACCCCTGGACACCTCCGGCCTGAAGGAACTGCTGGCCCAGGCCCGGGAGCAGGGGGCGGAGCTGATCCCGGCCCTGCCGCGCCTGTGGCATGAGCAGGAAACCCCAACCGTCAACCGGCACCTGGAACACCTCCTGGCTGCCGGGGCCGCGTTAATCCTGGTGGCCAACCTGGGCGGGCTGGAGCTTTTGCAGCAGCACCACCTGCAGGGATGGGGCGATTACCCCTTGAACGTTTTTAATGCCGCCGCAGTAAAGGATTTAATCGCTACCGGCCTGGCGGGGGTAACCCTGTCGCCGGAGCTAAACCTGGAGCAACTGCGGGAGTTGCGGGCGCGAACGGCGGGTCTACCCCTGGAGATTATCGTCCACGGTTCACTGCCCTTGATGGTCTCGGCCCATTGCGTCCTGGGGGCGCGCCTGGGCGGCAAGAAAACAGGCCGGACCTGCACGGCCCCCTGCCGCCGGGGGCATTATGGCCTCAAGGACCGCCTGGGGCTGGTCTTCCCCATAGCTACAGACCGGCAGTGCCACTTTTATCTCTATAACCCCAAAGAGATGAGCCTGGTGGATCACCTGGCGGTCATCGCTGCCCTGAACCTGAACTGGGTGCGCCTTGAGGTCCGGGAAAAACCAGCCGGTTATATCCGCCGGCTGACCGGCCTTTACCGGGAGGCCCTGGCCGCCCTGGGGACGCGGGAAGAAGAGGGCGTCCTGGCGGCGGCCGCCCGGCAGGCCGAGGACCTGGCCCCCGCAGGTATTACCCGCGGCCACTATTTCCGCGGCGTTATTTAAAGGGGAATGCCCGGCTGGCAATAGGCCGGGCTTTCCTGTTGACCGCGGCAGCTGTTACAGGTATCATGGGAACGAGATAAAAAATGGGGGAAGGGTTTTTGCAGAAGACTTATCTCAAGCTGGAACTGGATAAGGTCTTGGCCCGGCTGGAGGAGTGCTGCCTGTCGCCCCTGGGGGCGGAGCTGGTCCGTTCCTTGGCACCGGCCCGGGATCTGGAGACGGTGCGGCGGCGCCAGGCCGCCACCGGCGAAGGTGACCGGGTACTGTTACGTTACCCGGATCTACCCCTGGGTAACTTTCATGACCTGAGGCCGGAGATTAGCCGGGCGGCGGCCGGGGCTATCCTGGACGGCCCGGAACTCCTCCGGGTAGCTGCTACCCTGGCGGCCGGCAGGCGCCTGCGCCAGTTTCTCCTGGGCCTGGAGGGTGACTGGCCCATCCTGCAAGGCCTGGCCACCGGGATCGGCGACTTCCGCCAGCTGGAGAAGGCTATAGCCGGAGCCATCGGTCCCGATGGCCTGGTACTGGACCAGGCCACCCTGCGGCTGGCCAGCCTCCGCCAGCAGATCCGCCAGGCCCAGGGCCGCATCAAAGAGCGCCTGGATGGCTACCTGCACTCAACGGAGATGCAGAAATACCTCCAGGACAACCTCTTTACTATCCGCAACGATCGCTATGTCCTTCCCGTTAAGCAGGAATACCGCCAGCAGGTCCCCGGTCTTATCCACGACCAGTCCGCCAGCGGGGCCACCCTGTTTATCGAACCCATGGCCCTGGTGGAGCTGAATAATGAACTGCGGCGTCTCCAGGCGGCCGAAGCCAGGGAGGTAGAGGTTATCCTGCAGCACCTGAGCAACCTCATCGGCGGGCAAAAGGAGGAACTGCTGGCCACCCTGGCCGCCCTGGGCGAGCTGGATTTTACCCTGGCCAAAGGCCGCCTCAGCCAGGCCCTGGCCGCCCTGCCGCCGCGGCTCAATGCCGCCGGCCGCTGGCGGATCCGCCAGGGCCGTCACCCTCTCCTCGGGGGCCGGGTAGTGCCGATCAGCCTGACCCTGGGCGAAAATTTCAATACTCTGGTCATTACCGGTCCCAATACCGGCGGCAAGACGGTTACCCTGAAGACGGTAGGCCTTTTTACCCTTATGGCTCAGTGCGGCCTGCACCTGCCGGCGGCCGACGGTACCGAAGTCGACGCTACGGCCGCCGTCTACGCCGACATCGGCGACGAACAGAGTATCGAACAGTCCCTGAGCACTTTTTCCTCCCATATGGCCCAGATCGTGACCATCATCGGGGCCGCAGAGCCGGGGAGCCTGATCCTCCTGGACGAACTGGGCGCCGGTACCGACCCCACCGAGGGGGCGGCCCTGGCCATGGCCATCCTCGATCACCTGACGGCCCTGGGCGCCCGGACCATCGCCACCACCCACTACAGTGAGCTTAAGGCCTACGCCTACGCTACGCCGGAGGTGGAAAACGCCGCCGTGGAATTCGACAGCCAGACCCTGCAGCCGACCTATAACCTCCTCATCGGCGCCCCGGGGGAGAGCAATGCCTTTGCTGTGGCCGCCCGCCTGGGCCTGCCCCCGGCGCTAATCGACCGGGCCCGGAGCCTTTTAAGCGAGGAGGATCAGCGGGTCAGCCACTTGATTGCCGGCCTGGCGGAAGATAAGCGCGCCAGCGCCCGGGAACGGGCTGCAGCCGCCTCTTTACGCCAGGAGGCTGAAGTTGCCCGGGCCGAGTTGGCCAGGGAGAAGCAGGCCTGGCAGCAGCAGGCCGCCCGACAGCTGGACAAGGCCCGGGAGGAGGCCCGGACAATCCTGCGCCGGGCCCGGTATGAGGTCCGGGAGATCATGGCCCGGGTCGAGAAGGCCCTGGCCGAAGAAAACCTGCGCGGCCAGCAACGGGAATTGACCACAGCCCGCCAGCGGTTAAAGGAGCTCGAGGAGGGGACAGAGGCCGTCCTGGATGGCTACCGGCCAACGGCAGCGGGACGGCCGCCGGAGAACCTCCAGGCCGGGGATCAGGTGTACCTGGCGTCCTGGGGCCAGACCGGCACAGTCCTCAGTCCCCCTGGCGAGCAGGGCGAGGTCCTGGTCCAGGTCGGTGCCTTGAAGGTGAATATTCCCCTGCAGGAACTGCGCCTGGTGAAAGACAGGAGCCGCAAAAACAAGGCCCCGGTCGGGGGGGAGGTTAACGGCGGTGGCTGGACGGTCAAGGCGGCCGTTAATGATGACCTGCGGCCGGAGCTCGACCTGCGGGGCCTGACTGTGGACGAGGCCTGTCTCCGGGTGGATGCCTACCTGGACGACGCCGTCCTGGCGGGTTTAAACCGGGTCAACCTGATCCATGGTAAGGGTACCGGCGCCCTGCGGGTGGCCCTCCAGGACTACCTGCGCCAGCATCCCCTGGTCAGGGGCTTCCGCCTGGGCGGGGCCGGTGAAGGGGGTAGTGGCGTCACAGTTGTCGATCTTGGGCGTTAAAAAGCCCCGGCTAGCAGCCGGGGCTTTTTAACTACTTCTTGGGGACGGCAATGGTTACTTCGTTAGAAGGGGTGCCGGACCTGTCTTCACCAGTCAGGGCAATTACCCGGTACTGGTAGGTGAGACCAGGCTTAACGCCGGTGTCGGTATAGCTGGTATCCTTGACGATGGCCAGGCTGCGGTAGCCGGAACCGCCGGTGCGTCGCTCAACGGAGAAGACATAACTGCCGCCGTCGGCGACATCCCAGGAAAGGATTACCCGGGGCTGGCTGACGTTAGGGCCGACTTCCAGCTGGCCATTGAGGTCCGGGGCCGGCGGTCCGGTATTCTGGCCGGGCTTACTGGTGCTTTGTACAAGCTGGTGGTCCGGCAGGTCACAATGCTTGGTAGGCACCTGGCCTGGGGGCAGCTGGACCTGCTTGACGTACTGGGGCGGGCAGCCGCCAGACTGGCCCGGGCCCGGGACGTTGGCCAAGAACAGGGCGCCGCCATGGCGCGGGTCGGTACAGATACTTACCAGCTCCTGCTTGGCGCCGTTGCCGCCGCCGCTATGGAGGGTACAATACTCCGTCGGCGCCTCCAGGTAGGCATCCTCAGGTTTAACCGGGCCGTTATAACCATCCGGCCGCTTTAAAAAGACACCGGTAGTCACGTTGGGGCAATTGGGGGTGGCCAGCATTCCGGTGGTAGGATCGATCTGGACCTGCACCCAGACATCGGAGACTTTTTTCGGCAGCATGCTCTGGGTAAAGATCTCTTTCACGATAAACTCCTTGGGCGTCAGGTCGCTGGGCAAAAGGCCCGACTTGGCGTCCACATCGGCGTAGATAATCCCAGCCGGCCGGGGGAAATCCTGGACCGGTTTATCCTTTAGGGCAGCGCCGATGACCTTTTTCCAGATCAGGGCCGGGTAGCCGCCCCCGGCAACGCTCTTCAGGTAGTGGCGGGCATCGGTCTGGTCGTAACCCATCCATACAGCACCGACCAGTTCCGGGGTATAACCGACGAACCAGGCATCCTTTTCCCCGTTGAGGTTTTTAAATTCTGGTGTTTCCGGCAGGGAGGTGGTACCAGTTTTGCCGGCGACCGGGCGGCCGAGCTGGGCCCTGGTGCCGGTACCGGAGGCCACGACTGTTTCGAGCATGTCGGTCATGAGGTAGGCCGATTGCTCGCTCATGACGGCTTTTTTGGGTGGGTTGACCACGACCAGATCCCGGCCATTATGATCGGTAATCCGGTTAATCAGGTGGGGGGGAGTATAGATCCCCTGGTTGGCAAAGGTACCATAGGCGGCCGCCATTTCCAGGGGCGAGACCCCGGTAGTCAGGCCGCCCAGGGCCAGGGCCAGGTTGCGGTCCTCCGGTTTCAGGGGTAACCCCAGGCGCTGGCCGAAATCGAAACCAGCATCAACGCCGATGGTGCTGAGCATCTTGACAGCGGCCACATTGACGGACCAGCGCAGGGCCTCCCGCATGCTGATCAGGCCCCGGTAACGGCCGTCGTAGTTGCGGGGGCTAAAGGGTTTGGGCGTACTGGGGAAGGTGGTGGGGACATCATCAATGACAAAGGCCGGGGGATAACCCTTTTCCAGGGCCGGGCCATAGACCACCAGGGGCTTGATAGTTGAACCAGGCTGGCGTTCCGCCTGGATGGCCCGGTTGAAGCCCCGGCGGGTGGTATAATCGCGGCCACCTACAAGGCCACGTACCTCACCGGTATGGGGGTCCAGGACCACCATGGCGCTCTCAATCTGGCGATCCGGGGCACTGGCCGGGAAGTTGTTTTTATCCTGATAGACCTTTTCCATTTCCGCCTGGATGCCGGAGTCCAGGGCCGTATAGATCTTCAGGCCGCCCCGGTAGAGCTCGGCAGCTTCGATGCCCTTGTTTTCCAGTAATTGGCTGGCCTCTTCCACGACGGCGTCGATATAATAGGGGTATTTAGCCGTTGTCGTCTTTTTAGCTTGATTAAAGTTTAGCTTCTCCGCTTTGGCCTGGCTGGCCTGTTCCGGGGTGATGTAACCATACTTTACCATATTGTCCAGCACTGCAGCCTGGCGCTCTTTGGTGGCCTGTTCATTGCCTTTGATGAAGGGCGAGTAACGACCGGGGTTCTGGATAATACCGGCCAGCACGGCTGATTGGGCCAGATCCAAGTTCTGGACATCTGTACCGAAATAGTACTGGGCGGCGGCTTCCATCCCGTAGGTGCCCGGACCTAGATAGACGATGTTTAGATATTTCTCCAGAATTTCTTTTTTGGTATACATGCGTTCCAGTTGAATGGCCATCAAGGCTTCCTGAATCTTGCGTTTGAAGGTCCGCTGGGGGTTGTCAATGAAGGCATTACGAGCCAGCTGCTGGGTCAAGGTGCTGGCACCCTCCTGGATGCTGCCATGACGCAGGTTGATATAGGCGGCCCGCAGGATGCCCCTGATGTCGATGCCGTGATGTTGATAGAAGCGGGCATCCTCGGTGGCGATGACGGCATTTTGCAGGTTGAGTGGGATCTTATCCAGGGGCACAACCACCCGGTTTTGCTCCCCATGAAGTTCATCAACCAGCTGGTTGTTTTTATCGTAGACAAAGGTAGTCATATCCAGTTTGAAGTTGTCAGGGCGCCAGTCAGGCATGGAGCGAATGATGCCAATGGCAAAACCGGCCCCGGCGCCTACCAGGATTACCCCTAGCACCACCAGGGTTAGTAATGCCGCCCGGAAAATATTCAGTTTACGTCGGCGTTTTTTCTCTGGAGCCATTATTTCTAATTGACCTCCTTTCAACGGCTTTTTCATTATATCATAGCCGGGACGATAGGGGAATGTTGACACCTTGAAGGACGGCAGCAGCTTATGCTAAACTAAAGCAAGCCCTGCCTCGATTTCTCCCGTTCGTTGGTGGCGGCTGGCTACTGTGATTCTCTCTTTATAATAGACGTTGGGGGAACGGAAAAGTTGCACTACATTAGCGGAGGATGGTTTACTTGCAGCAGGAAGTAGAACGGCAGTTGATGGTACTCCGTCGGGGAACGGCTGAGATTGTCCCGGAGGAAGACTTAAAGGCGAAAATAAAAAAATCCCTGGCCACTGGTAAGCCCCTGAAAGTAAAGCTAGGCCTGGACCCCACCGCGCCGGACATCCACCTGGGCCATACCGTGGTGCTCCAGAAACTGCGCCAGTTTCAAGAACTGGGTCACCAGGTGATTATTATCATCGGTGACTTCACCGGCCGCATCGGCGACCCTACCGGCAAGTCGGAAACCAGGCGCCAGCTGACAGAAGCCGAAGTTCTGGCCAATGCGGAAACCTATAAAGAACAGATATTCAAAATACTGGATCCGGATCGAACCAGGGTCACCTTTAACAGCAGCTGGCTGGCCAAACTGACCTTCACTGAGGTTATCGAACTGGCGGCTAGTATCACGGTGGCCCGGATGCTGGAGCGGGACGATTTTGCCCGTCGCTTCCAGGAAAACCGGCCCATTAGCGTCCACGAATTTTTTTACCCCCTGATGCAGGGCTATGACTCGGTAGCCCTGGCTGCCGATGTGGAACTGGGGGGAACAGACCAGAAGTTCAACCTCCTCATGGGCCGGCACCTGCAGCGTGAATACGGCCAGGAGCCCCAAGTGGCCATGATGATGCCCATTCTCCCCGGCCTGGACGGCGTCCAGAAAATGAGCAAGAGCCTGGGCAACTATATCGGTATCAAGGACCCCCCCCGGGAGATGTACGGCAAGGCTATGTCCCTGCCTGATGAACTCATGCCCACCTATTATGAACTGGTGACGGCCGTGCCCCTGGAGGAATTAGAAGCCATCAAAAAGGGCCTGGCCGCCGGCAGCCTGCACCCCCGGGACGGGAAAATGCGCCTGGCGCGGGAGATTGTCACCCTGTACCACGGGCCGGCAGCCGCCCGGGAAGCGGAAAAAGAATTTCGCCAGGTCTTCCAGCAGCACGATCTGCCGGAAGACATACCGGAGGTAAATATTAATGAGCCAAAAGCCTGGCTGCCCCGGCTTATGGTCCAGGCCGGGCTGGCTCCCAGCACCAGCGAGGCCCGGCGGTTAATCCGCCAGGGCGCTGTAAGAATTAACGGTGAACGCCTGGACGATCCCGAGGCGGAGATTGATATAACAGAAGGGATGATCCTCCAGGCCGGTAAACGCAAATTTGCCCGCCTGCACACATTTTAGCCGCCGCCTGAGTATACTTTCTATATGGGGGTGATAACCTTGCGGCGGCGGTGGCGGCGCCCGGGACAGCGTCCCTGGGGAGCGGTGGTGCTATTAATTTTGGCCGGTTTGCTGGTAGTGCTCCTCCTGGAGTGGCGCCTGCGGCCGGCCCTGGATGCCCTGGCGGTCGCCCAGGCCCGCTGGGTGGCCACCGAGGCCATGCAGCAGGCGGTCCTGGACAAATTAACCGGCCAGGTGAGCTATAATAACCTGATCCAGCCCGGCAGCAGTGAAGGCGGCCAGGTAGTCTTCATGCAGGCCGATGCCCTGAGCATTAGCCGCCTCCAGGCGGCAGCCCAGCTCGCCATCCAGGAACGCCTGGCCGGGCTGCAGGGTCAAACCTATTACCTGCCCCTGGGCCAGGTCCTGGGCCTCCGTCTCCTGGCTGCTTACGGTCCCCCGGTACCGGTGCGCTTTGTACCCCTGGGTACGGTAAAAGTCAACGTCGGGGATACCTTTGAAAGTGCCGGTATTAATCAGACGCGCCATCGCATCTACCTCCAGGCGGAGAGCGAAGTCCAGGTCGTAGCCCCCTTCAGCCGGGATAAGGTCCAGGTAGCCACCACCATTCCCGTGGCGGAAGCCATTATCGTCGGCCCGGTACCCCGGACTTATGTCTCCTTGGGTTCGGAAATGTTAAAGGGCATCCTGCACTCGCCGGGGTTTTAAATTTTCTTGTCCACCAGGCAGGAATCGGGGTCTTAAGGGCGAATAATATATACTAAAGCGGTGTGGAGACCGCGCTGGATGGAAGGCCACGAGGAGGTCAGAACCGGTTGGAGCCGGTAAGATTCCCTGTGGCCCCTTTTACTTTTTTCGGAGGAGGTAGCCTCGCTGCGCATAGCTGTTATCGATGGTCAGGGCGGCGGCATTGGCAAGCATATCACCGTGCGGCTGCGGCAGGAGCTGCCACCAGAGGTAGAGATCCTGGCCCTAGGGACCAACGCGGCGGCCACCGTGGCCATGCTTAAGGCCGGGGCCAACGAGGGTGCTACCGGTGAAAGAGCGATACTCTACAATGTACCCCGCGTAGACGTTATCACCGGCTCCCTGGCTGTAATCCTGGCTGATGCTATGCTCGGCGAGCTGACCCCGACCATGGCGGCGGCCGTTGCCGCCAGCCCAGCGCGCAAAATCTTGTTGCCTGTCAACAGGTCCGGGGTAGAGATAATCGGGGTTACCACGGAACCCTTACCCCATCTAATAGAAGCCCTGGTACAACGCCTCAAGGTTTTTTGTCAGAAAGGGGGGAGCGAGGATGTGTGAAGCCAATGCCTACCTGTTGAAAGAAGGCGGGGACGAGGAACTGATTTTTGAGAATGTCGACCGGGTCCTGCCTGGAGAAGAGGGCATCTTAATGGAGGATATCTTTGGTAAGCGCAAACTCCTGCGCGCCCGGATTAAAGAAATGGCCCTGGTGGACCATAAAATTGTGCTGGAAGCCTTTTAAGTCAGGATGCGGTTGAGGTGGAATTACTAACGGGAGCCCCGGCATACTACCAGAAAGGGTAGATGCCGGGGCTTTATTACTTGACAAGGGCCGGTGGAGGAGCTATTATGTAATTAATTCCGATAGAAATACTTAACTATAGGAGGGGTCGAGATGCAAGTAGCCCGGGACATCACCCAGTTAATCGGCCAGACACCGATCCTGCGCCTGAATCGCTTGCCGGATCAGGGCTTGGAGGTATACTTGAAAGTAGAGTTTTTCAACCCGGGGGGGAGTATTAAAGATCGGATCGCCCTGAGCATGATTGAAGCAGCCGAGGCCGACGGCCGCCTTAAACCAGGGGCCACCATTGTCGAACCCACCAGCGGCAATACTGGTATTGGCCTGGCCATGGTAGCGGCCGTACGCGGTTACCGCCTGCTCCTGGTCATGCCGGAGACTATGAGCATGGAAAGGCGCAAGCTCATGGCCGCCTACGGGGCGGAGTTTGTCCTAACGTCTGGAAACCTGGGCATGAAGGGCGCCGTGGACAAAGCTACGGAGCTAGTCCGGGAGAATCCCGGCTACTTCATGCCCCAGCAGTTTGAAAACCCGGCCAACCCGGCCATCCACCGCCAGGCTACCGCCAGGGAGATCCTGGCGCAGATGGACGGTAGGATAGACGCCTTTATCGCTGGCGTAGGGACCGGTGGCACTCTGACCGGCGTGAGTGAGGTTTTAAAAAAAGAGATTCCGGGAGTGAAGGTGATCGCCGTGGAACCGGCAGCCTCGCCGGTCCTTTCCGGCGGCCGGCCGGGACCGCATAAGATCCAGGGCATAGGTGCTGGTTTTGTGCCGGCAGTCCTAAAAAGGGCTCTCATTGATGAGGTTATAACCGTAACCAATGAAGACGCCCTGGAAACGGCCCGGCGCCTGGCCCGGGAGGAGGGTTTGCTGGTAGGCATCTCCTCCGGGGCGGCTGCCTACGCTGCCCTGCAGGTAGCCCGCAGCCTGGGGAGCGGCAAAAGGGTCCTGGCCATTGCCCCGGACACCGGCGAGCGTTACCTGAGCACCGAGTTATTTAAATTAGGCTGACGAAGTGGGTTGGCGGCAGCAATCCCCAATGGGTAACGCTGGTAGCGGTAGTGCTGGCCGCAGAAAAAAACGGCAGGTTTTAACTTAAACCTGCCGTTTCCTGTTTCCCCGTTTGATTTCTCCGCTTAATTGCCGATGAATTCCTGGGCCCAGTAGGTGCCGTAGCTGCCGCCGGCGGCGTAGCCAACACCAATGGCTGTAAAGTTAGCATTCAGGATATTGCTGCGGTGGCCGGGACTGTTCATCCAGGCCGCCACTACCGCTGCCGGCGTCCTGTAACCGGCGGCAATATTCTCTCCGGCTGTGCGAAAGCTAATGCCAGATTGCTGCAGCAGGTTAGCGAAGGAGCCATAGGTTGGCGACTCATGGCTGAAATAATTATGGTCCCGCATGTCTTCGGCCTTCAAACGGGCCGCCCGGGCCAGCCGGGGATCGGCTGCCAGGGCCTTCAGGCCGGCTTTGGCCCGTTCGGCGTTGACCAGATCGATTACCTGTTGTTCATAGTCACTTAACTGGTAGTTACCGGTGGGAGCCGGCTGGGGTACGGGCTGGGGTGCCGGGACAGGTTGCGGCTGGGGAGCGGGCCTGGGTGGCCGAACGGGTACCGGGGCCGGCCGGGGCGGGTTTACTGGCTGCGGCGCAGGCTGGGATGCCTGTCCGCTGCCGGGGTTCAGGGCGACCTGGCGGTAGTGCCAGAGCCAGTAGGGTGAGATATACTGGCTATTGTTATAAGCGTAAGTAATGGAGGGAGCATTATTGACAGGTGTGACGGCCCGGGCCGCGCTTACAGGTAGGGCGACCAGGGCGGCGGCAAAGACCAGGTTCATGGTGGTGATTAGCCACTTACGTCGCACGGGCAAAGCCTCCTTCTTGATGCTTTACGCCTGGCCCTGCTAATAATAAATCCACCTCCTTCCAACGCCTGCGGGGTTAGCTGCCGGGTGCGGGCGGAAGTGCCCTACCCGGCCCCCAGCTATTTCTCCTTCGCTGGGGCTTCCCCTCAAGGAAAGCCCGCTAAAGATAGAACTATTGCCAGGGACCGGGATTAACCCCAATGATTGGTCCCCCCGTTTTCCTGCCACGGAAATTCGGCGTTTACAGGTGGCCACGACGTTGTTACCCATTTTATCATAAAACAGAAAATAAGTTAACATAAAACTTAGAGGTAAAATATTACACCGTCGCTTTGCTGCGGCTTCGCGGAAGTATCTGACGCCTCGAACCAAGCCGCCTTACACCTGTACTCGCCAGCCCTTTAGCGAACATTTTCATGGTTTCGTGGCGAGGGCGACAGCATCCATGAGGGGCTCCATAGTTTTTTACCGGGTTCCGGGTTAGTGTTGCTTTTGGTCGGCCCTCTATGCTAGAATTTTAACGTCAATTAAATTCTGAGAGAGAGGAGGGCAAAGGGATGTCCGGACATTCCAAGTGGGCCAATATCAAGAATCGTAAGGCCAAGGTCGATGAAAAACGAGGTCGCCTCTTTACCAAAATCGGGCGCGAGATTATCATTGCCGCCCGCATAGGGGGCGGCGATCCTGAGGGTAATATGCGCCTGAAAGCGGCCATAGCCAAGGCCAAAGAAGCCAATATGCCCAATGAAAATATCCAGCGGGCCATTATGCGCGGCACCGGCGAACTGGAAGGGGCCAATTATGAGGAAATGACCTATGAAGGTTATGGACCCGGTGGCGTAGCCATGCTCCTTAATATAGCCACCGATAACCGCAACCGCACAGCATCGGAGATTCGTTACATCTTCTCCCGGGGCGGTGGTAACCTGGGCGAAAACGGCTGTGTGGCCTGGATGTTTAACCCTAAAGGGGTAATCACAGTGGAAATCCCGGCCGGAGAGAAGCGGGAAGAAGTAATCCTGCAGGCTATTGAGGCCGGGGCTGAGGACGTCGATGACGAGGACGACGAGGTGCTGGAAATCAAAACAGCACCTGGTGAGCTGGAAGCAGTCCGGGAGGCCCTGCAGGCCAGTGGCGTCACCATCGCCAGTGCCGAGGTCGAGATGGTACCGCAAACGACGGTCACCATCGATGACCCGGAGATGGCCGGTAAAGTTATGCGCCTGGTAGACCGCCTGGAGGATCACGATGACGTCCAGGCAGTATATACAAATGCCGATATTCCTGCTGCAATTATGGACCAGTTGGATATATAGGAAAGTAGCTAGTAAAAGGTATAAAAGTTACGGCGGCCGGCAATGCTAGCTAGTGGCAATTTTAACCGGGAGGCGCCACGATGCCAGTTTATAGCCGGCGTTTAATTATCATCGGCCTGATTATTTTCCTGCTGGGAGGAATAGTTGCCTACCAGGGGGCCAGGGTGAACTCCGGCCGCCAGGCGGTGGTCTTACGGGTGCCGGGGATTATCGAACCCCGGTTCCAGCTCGAGCCGCGGCTGGAAAAGTACTACCGGGGCTGCGGTCATTCCTACCCGCTGCCCCTGCCGGCAGGGGTCAAGTGGCAGTGGGCCGGCAGGGAAGAGATGAGCACCCTGTTCCCGGCAACCGAGGGCTGGCACCTGACCCAGGAAAGCGGGCGCCTGGTCGCCACCCAGGAGGTAGACGGCCTGTGCCCGGCCTGTGCCCCTAAACGCCACCTGGCCGTCAAGGACGGCCTGGTAGCTGTTTACCAGGGTCCTGCCGGTACCCTGGGGCCGCTACTGCGGGTGACCGGCCTGAAGCTTTCCTCATTACCGCCCAACTGGCAGGCCCAGATCCAGAGCGGTGCCGCTGTCTTTAATTCCGAGCAAGAGCTCCTGGAAGCCCTGGACAGCCTGGATGAATACCGTTGAATATTTACGCCATGCCCCACCGGGTCGCTGACCCGGTTTTTCTTTTGGTTGGAAAAAAGGAACTGCTCTCCTGGATGTCGAATAGTTGCCAGGAGGTTACTTGTTCTTTACGGAGGCATAATCATGTTAATCCTGGGAATTGATCCCGGTACAGCCATTGTCGGCTACGGCCTGGTAAAGGCCAGCAGCGGCCGCCTGCAGGCCCTGGACTATGGCTGTATCCGGACGCCGGCTGGTGAGGAAACCTGCCAGCGGCTGGCAACCATTTATACCGGTCTCTGGGAGTTAATCACCCGGCAGCAGCCGGCAACCCTGGCCATCGAGGAACTCTTTTTCAATAAAAACAGTAAAACCGCCCTGGCCGTGGGCCAGGCTAGGGGGGTAATCCTCCTGGCGGCAGCCCACGCCGGCCTGCCGGTAGCCGAGTATACCCCCCTGGAAGTCAAACAGTCCGTGGCCGGTTTTGGCCGGGCACCCAAGGAACAGGTCGAGCGCATGGTCCAGGCTTTACTGGCCTTGCCGGCAAGACCGCGGCCTGATGACGTGGCTGATGCCCTGGCAGTAGCCATTTGCCACGCTAGCTTCGCCCCCTGGCGGCAAAAGGAACAGGAGGCGGCGGGCCGGTGATCGGGTACCTGCGGGGCCAGTTACACCAGGTCATGCCGGAGGGCATCCTCCTGGAGACCGGGGGCATCGGCTGGCTGGTGCGCACGGCGACCAATCGTTCCTGGCCGGAGCCAGGGGCGGAAGTAGCCGTCTATACCCAGCTGGTGGTCAGGGAAGACGCCCTGGAACTTTATGGCTTTACCCGGCCCGAAGAATTGCGCCTCTTTACCCTCCTGCGGGGGGTGAATGGTATCGGGCCCCGGGGCGCCCTCCAGATCCTGGGGGCGGCTACCCCGGACCAGTTCGCCCGGGCCATTGCCGCCGGGGATACGGCCTTTTTAACCGCCCTGCCTGGTATTGGGGCTAAAAAAGCCCAGCGGTTACTGGTGGAACTAAAGGATACCGTAAGGAAATCCCGCCTGATAAACGGGCCGGTGGCGGCAGCCAGCCCGGCTGGGGACAAGGATAATGATGAAGTCCTGGCCGCCCTGGAGGCCCTGGGCTACAGCCGGGAAGAGGTTGCCCCAGTTCTGGCCCGGGCACGGCAGGAATTGGGGTCAGGGGCCACGACCACGGCCCTGCTCCAGGCAGTACTCAAAACCCTGGGCCAAGGGGGAGGTTTTTAGTTGGCGACGGAAAGACTGGTAGCCGGCAACCTGCATCATGAAGACCAGGAACTGGATTTGAGCCTGCGGCCGCGCCGCCTGGCCGAGTACATAGGCCAGGAACATGTCAAGGAGACCCTGGGTATTTTTATCCAGGCGGCCCGCGAACGGGGCGAGGCCCTGGATCACGTCCTTCTCTATGGTCCGCCAGGGCTCGGCAAAACGACCCTGGCCGGGATAATCGCCAATGAATTGGGGGTGCAGCTGCGGGTTACCTCGGGGCCGGCCCTGGAGCGGGCCGGGGACCTGGCAGCCATCCTTACCAACCTGCAGCCCCATGACGTCCTCTTTATCGATGAAATTCACCGCCTGCCCCGCCAGGTCGAGGAGATCCTCTACCCGGCCATGGAAGACTTCGTCCTGGATATTATCCTGGGCAAAGGACCGGGTGCCCGCTCCATCCGCCTGGACCTGCCCCCCTTTACCCTGGTGGGGGCGACGACCAGGGCCGGGTTACTATCTTCCCCCCTGCGGGACCGCTTCGGCATCAACTCTCGCCTGGAGTTTTACCAGGTGGCGGAACTGGAAGAGATCATCCGCCGCGCGGCCGGTATCCTCACGGTAGCCATCGAGCCGGAAGGAGCCCGGGAGATCGCCCGGCGCGCCCGGGGGACACCCCGGGTGGCCAACCGTTTGTTAAAACGGGTCCGGGATTACGCCGAGATCCGGGCCGGCGGGGTCATCACCCAGGAAGTAGCCCGGGAGGCCCTGGAGCTCCTGCAGGTCGACGCTGCCGGCCTGGACAGCTCCGACCGGCGCCTGCTGTTAACCCTGATTCGCAAATTTAACGGCGGCCCGGCCGGTCTGGAGACCCTGGCAGCGGCCATCAGCGAAGAGCCGGACACCATCGAGGACGTCTACGAACCCTTTTTACTCCAGCAGGGCTTTCTCCAGCGTACCCCCCGGGGCCGGGTAGCTACCCCGGGGGCCTATGAACACCTGGGGATTAAACCTGAAGGCCGCTTGTTTTGAAGGGAGGAACACTTCATGGGTGACTGGAGTTTTTTAGGCCGGATGCTCCTGGGGATGGGGCTTTTCCTGGCCCTCATGGGCCTGTTGCTCCTGGGCCTGGGCAAGCTCCTGGCCATCGGCCGACTGCCGGGCGACATTTATATCCAGAAGGGCAACTTTACCTTCTACCTGCCCCTGGTCACCTCTTTAGTGCTTAGCCTGATCCTGACGATAGTATTAAACTTACTTTTCCGGCGGTGATTCCCGCCGGCCATAAATTTGGATACCGGTGCGAAAAAGTATAGTGAGGTGAAGCGCAAATTGCAGCCCGGAGCTGATCCCAACCACCTCCTGGCCCAGGCCAGGGGTGGGGATGCCGCGGCCAGGGAGGAACTCATCCGGCGCTATACCCCCTTTATCCTTGCAGTAGTTGCCAGAACGACAGGCCATTATATCCGGTTGGGTGAAGACGACGAAGCTAGTATTGGCTTAATGGCTTTTAACGAGGCTATCGATAACTACCGTTTAGAAGGCGGCGCCACTTTTTTAACCCTGGCCGAGACGGTTATCCGGCGGCGCTTGATCGATTATTTTCGCCGGGAAGGGCGGCACCGCCAGGTCCTCTCCCTCCAGGCCATGGAGGGAGAAGCGGCGGCTACAGCCGACCCCGTCGCCCGGGATGAAATAAATATGATCGACGAACTAGCCGACAGACGGGACGAGATTATGCGTTACCAGGAAGAACTTTCCTCTTATGGTATTACCTTGAGGGATCTGGTCAAGTGCAGCCCCCAGCACCGGGATGCCCGGGACCGGGCCCTGGCCGCCGCCCGGGTAGTGGCTGCTAACCCCCTCCTCAAACAATATCTCCTCAATCGGAAGGCTCTGCCTCTAAAAGCCCTGGAGAGAGAAGTCGAGACCAGCCGTAAAACCCTGGAACGCCATCGCAAATATATCATTGCCGCAGTAATCATGCTCATGGGCAATTACGAATACCTGGCCGGTTATATCGACCAGGACCGGAGGGGTGGTCAGGATGGACGGCGCTGAACGCGGCCTGGTCATGTCCAGGGCAGGGGAACAGGTAGTAGTTTTAACGCCCCAGGGAGAGTGGCGCACCGTAAAGGTGGCAGCTCCCCTGCCGGAAGTAGGAGAAGAGGTTATGTTGCCACCGGTGACCCGGAGGCCGATCTGGCCCCTGGTCACCGCCGCGGCCGTAATCCTAATGCTCATTTTGGCCAGCGCCCTGGTACGCCAGGGGCAAGCGCCGCCGCCGTCAGCAGCTCTACCTGTTGTGGCCTATTATGTAAACGTGGACATCAACCCCAGCGTCGAAATCGCCGTCGATAAAGGGGAAATAGTTATCAACGCCCGGGGCTTAAATAGTGACGGCGAAAAGCTCCTGGCTGGTATTAACTTGCAGGGGGAAAAGGTAACCAGGGCGATGAAGCTCCTTGCCCTGGAGGCCCTGCGCCAGGGGTATTACCTGGCCGGCGGCAGCGGTGCTATGGTAGTTACTGTAGTCCCGGCCGGCTCGGAAAAGGAGAAACTGGCTGCCGGTGATGCCCTGGGACAAAAGCTTACGCGGGAAGCAAGGGATGTCTTTAGCCAGGCCAAGGTCCAGGCTGTTGTAGAAGCAGCTACTGTGCAGCCGGAGATCCGCCAGCACGCCCAGGCCGCCGGTCTCTCGGCCGGCAAGTACAGCATTATGCTGGAGGCCCTGGCCGCCGGAGCCAGGATTAAAGCCACCGACCTGCAGCGGGAGAGCATCACCAGGGTCCTGCAACAGATCAACTTTGACTGGGACGATGTCTTTACCCGATTAAAAAAGGATCCCGATCTCTTAAAGAGGGAGGAACTTCTGGGCCCGGCCTTGCAGGCCGCCTTAGGCAAGGGTCCCTTCCCGGAGGGGAATGGTGCCGGAGCCGGAAACGGGGCTGCGCCGGGACCGGCGATAGCTGGGAAAAATAATGCCGGGACAGGGCGGGATCAGGATCAGGATAAGGGTAAAGGAGCCAGGCCGCCGCAGGCTAAAGACAAGGAAGATCCGGGGCCGGAAAACCGGCGACTTGATAGTCATGAGGGTAATCCTGGCCGCGGGCCGGGTTCCCGGCCCGCCAGCCGCGACGGCCTGGAAATGTCCCGGAGACTGCACAAAAAATTATCCCGGAACTCTTCATGAAAATAGAGGAAAAAAGGCAGGACAGGGCGAAAGAATAATTGGCCTGGAACAACCTGGCCAGGATGGGCTGGCAGGGTATATTTTACCAGGGGATTAGCGTACAATAAGACAACCGGGCTGTGAGGACGACCCGGCGCATCAGCAGAAGGCTGGAAAAGCTTCGCACCTCCATTTACAGGGCAGACAGGTGAAGAAAAAAGTTGCATCTTGAAGAGTTTGATTACGAGTTACCGCTAGAACTAATCGCCCAGCAACCGGTGGAGCCGCGGGATGCCTCGCGGCTCCTTGTCCTGCACCGGGCGAGTGGTTCCCTGGAGCAGCGCCACTTCTACGACCTCCCCCGTTACCTTGAACCGGGCGATGTGCTGGTGGTGAATGAGACGAAGGTTATCCCGGCCCGCCTGTGGGCCCGCCGTGCCGGTACCGGGGCGAAGATTGAGGTCCTGTTATTGAACCGGCAGGCAGGAGATACCTGGGAGACTCTGGTCCGGCCGGGACGCCGGGTGCCCGTTGGCACGGAGCTGCTCTTCGGTCAGGGCGAACTGCGGGCCAGGGTTACGGGTACAACCAGCGCCGGCGGTCGGGTCATGGAGTTCTTTTATGACGGCCCCTGGGAGATGTTGCTGGAGCGCCTGGGGGAAATGCCCCTGCCGCCATATATCAAGGAGAAGCCGGCCGATCCCGGGCGCTACCAGACGATCTATGCCCGGGAAGAGGGCTCGGCAGCGGCCCCTACCGCCGGCTTGCACTTTACCCCCCGCCTCCTACAGGAGATCCGGGACCGGGGGATAAAAATCGTCAGCATCCTCCTCCACGTCGGCCTGGGGACCTTCCGGCCGGTCAAGGCAAAGAATATCCAGGAACACGAGATGCACGCCGAGTATTATGCCGTTACGCCTGAGGCGGCGGCGGCCATTAATGACGCCCGGACGGCAGGGCACCGCGTGGTAGCGGTAGGGACGACAGTCGTCCGCACCCTGGAGACGGTGGCCGGGGAGGACGGCGCCATCCAGGCCAGTAGCGGGTGGACGGATATCTTTATTTACCCCGGTTACCGGTTCAAGGCTATCGACTGTCTGATTACCAACTTTCACCTGCCCCGGTCGACCCTGCTGATGCTGGTCAGCGCCTTCGCCAGCCGGGAACAGATCCTGGCCGCCTACCGGGTCGCCGTCCGGGAGGGCTATCGTTTTTTTAGTTTCGGTGACGCCATGCTGATTTTGTAATGGGGAGGAAGCCATGCCTGCCGTAACCTTCACTTTGCTTAAACGCGATCGTTCTACCGGCGCCCGGCTGGGACGCCTGACGACGCCCCACGGCAGCATTGAGACGCCGGTCTTTATGCCCGTAGGCACCCAGGCCACCGTCAAGACCATGACCCCGGAAGAGGTAGCCAGCCTGGGGGCGGAGGTCATCCTGGCCAACACCTATCACCTCTACCTACGGCCGGGGGCGGATATCGTCCGGGAGGCCGGGGGCCTGCACCCTTTTATGCACTGGGAGAAGCCCATCCTCACCGACAGCGGCGGTTTCCAGGTCTTCAGCCTGGCTGACCTGCGCGAGATTAGCGACAGGGGGGTGACCTTTCGCTCTCACCTGGACGGCGCCACTCATTTCCTGGGGCCGGCCGAGTCCATGGCCGTCCAGGAAGCCCTGGGATCGGACATCGCCATGGCCTTCGACGAGTGTGTCGCCTACCCGGCCAGCCCGGAGGAAGTAGCCGCCGGGGTGGAGCGCACCAGCCGCTGGGCCGAGGCCTGCCTGCGGGCCCACCAGCGGGAGGATCAGGCCGTCTTCGGGATCATCCAGGGGGGGACCATACCGGAACTGCGCCGCCGCAGCGCCCGGGAGATAACCGCCCTTGATTTCCCCGGCTACGGTATCGGCGGATTGAGCGTAGGTGAGCCCAAGGAGTTGATGTACCGCATCCTGGAAGAACTCCAGGGTTACCTGCCGGAGCATAAGCCGCGCTACCTCATGGGGGTCGGTTCCCCGGACTGCCTGATTGAAGGGGTCCGGCGGGGCGTGGACATGTTTGATTGCGTTCTGCCTACCCGTATTGCCCGCAACGGCACGGTCATGACCACCTACGGCAAGCTGGTGGTCCGCAACGCCGCCTATGCCCGGGATTTCCGGCCCCTGGACCCGGAATGCGACTGCTACACCTGCCGTAACTACAGCCGTGCCTATATCCGCCACCTCCTCAAAGCCGGAGAAATCCTGGGCCTGCGGTTAACAACCATCCACAACCTGTATTTTCTGATTAAATTAATGCACCGCCTGCGCCAGGCCATAGCCGGCGACCAGCTGGAAGAGACGGCGGCCGACTTTTATGAACGCTATAATTCGGGAAAAATTTAAAGGTGGCAGGTATTCCGACCCTACCCGTCGAATATTCTACCAGAACCGACACTGACCAATTTTTACGAAGGATCCCCTTATGGCGGGATACGCCGCCAGCGAACGGGAGAAATGAGAGTTCGGAAGCTTTAGTCTGAAACTGGCGCCACCAGTTTCGACAAGCCTCCCACCTCTCACCTCCCACTTCTAATATCTCATTTCGAAGGAGTGGTGGTTTGTTTCATGCAACAGTGGGGAGGCACTATCTTTTATCTGGTAATCTTCATGGGTATCCTTTACTTCCTGATGATCCGGCCGCAACAGAAGCAGCAGAAGCAGCGCCAGGCGATGCTGGCCAGCCTGAAGGTGGACGACCGGGTGGTCCTGGCCGGGGGCCTGCACGGGCGGATTACCAAAATCAAAGATAATACCATGATGGTCCGGATAGCCGATAAGGTCGAGGTCGAAGTCGATAAAGCCGGGGTGGCCTATGTACCGGGCCAGGAGGGTTAATGGCCCTTGGCCCTGGTAACCCTGGCGGAAGTCAAGCGAGACGCGGAGGTGGAGGCCCTGATCACCAGGGGCAATGAGCACCTGGAGACTATGGGCTTTGCTGAATATAGTCACCGCCACCTGAATCTGGTGGCTAGCATCAGCCGTAATGTCCTGGAACGCCTGGGCTTTCCCCAGAGAGTAGCTGAACTGGCGGCCATCGCCGGGTACTTACATGATATCGGGAATGTGGTCAGCCGGCAGGATCACGGCCAGTCCGGGGCCCTGCTGGCTTATCATATTTTAACCCGGTTGGGGATGCCGGCAGACGAAGAGGCTATCATTATGGTGGCCTGCGGCAACCACGATGAAGAACGCGACGAAGCCTGGCTTGAAAGATTTAGCAGCAGAGGGATTCAGAACAATTGACGGTTATTGTCCACAGGGTTATAATATATTGTCCTTACTTATACGGATGCTATTTTTATGGGGTAGAGGTTGCCTCTAACCTCCAACATCTCACTTCTCATAAGGGAGGCAGGAGTTTTGGCAGGGGGAAAAGGAGCGGGCGGTTTCTTTAAGCTGGTTGTGGTATTAATCGCCATCCTGGCGCTGGGATTTGGCGCCTTTAAACCTTTAATGCAAGCGATGAAACTGGGCCTGGACCTCAGGGGCGGGGTGCACATAGTAGCCCAGGCCCAGAGCACGCCGGACCATGCAGTAACCGCAGCAGATATGGCCGCCTTAGAACGGGTCATGCGGGACCGGGTCGACCAGTTGGGCATAGCCGAGCCGTTAATTCAAAAAGAAGGCAATGATCGCCTGATTATCGAACTGGCCGGCGTCAGCAACCCGGAGGAAGCCATCAAAATAATCGGCAAGACGGCCCAGCTGGAGTTCAAGACTAGTGACGGCCAGGTAGTAGTTTCTGGTAAAGACCTCAAGGATGCCAAGGCTATTATCGACCAGCAGACCGGGGAACCGGAGATTACCCTGCAGTTTAATGCCGAGGGCACCAAAAAGTTTGCCGACGTTACCCAGAAACTTGTCAACAATTACCCCTATGGGGATCCCAAGCGGGCCATCGGTATTTATTTAGATCAGCAACTCCTGACCAACCCACAGGTGAAAACGGCCATTCCCAATGGCACGGCCAGTATTAGCGGGGGTTTTGCCAACTTTAACGAGGCGGCCAACCTGGCAGCCTTGCTGCGAGGCGGCGCCCTGCCGGTACCGGTGCAGTTAATTGAACACCGGATAGTGGGGCCGACCCTGGGAGCCGACTCCCTGGCAAAAAGTAAAAACGCCATTATAGTTAGCATGATTCTCATTGCTCTGTTCATGCTGGTCATGTACCGCCTGCCGGGGGTAGTGGCCATCTTTTCCCTGGTGATCTATGCGCTGATTATCTTAACGGCCCTCTGGCTCCTGAAGGCTACCATGACCTTACCAGGTATAGCCGGTATTTTACTATCTGTAGGTATGGCCGTTGACGCCAATATTCTAATCTATGAGCGCCTGCGGGAAGAACTCCGCAATGGTAAAACCCTGCGGGCGGCCATTGATGCCGGCTTCCGCCACGCCTTTGTAACTATTGTCGACACCAACAGCAATTCTATCCTAGCGGCCCTGGTGCTATATTTTTTAGGCAGCGGCGCCGTCCGGGGTTTTGCTATCAACCTGGGCTTGGGTGTCCTGGCCAGCTTCTTTACAGCCGTTACTCTGACGCGATTTTTACTGCACCTGGTGGCAGATGTCCCATGGTTCCAGGGTTATGGTTTTTACGGGGTAAAAGGGCCTGACCAGCAAGTGCAAACGGTAAGGGGTGGGGCATAATGTATTTTGATTTCATCGGCAAGCGTAAATGGTGGTATGCTTTGTCGTTGCTGGTCATTATCCCGGGGCTGATTGCTATGGCCTTGCACCGGCCTATCCTGAACTTTGGGATTGATTTTACCGGCGGTAATATGTTAGAAGTAAAGTTTCACCAGACGGTAAATACAGCCCAGGTACGGGAGGTTATGGATAGTTTAAACCTAAACCAGAGTTCGATCCAGGAATCAGGCGCCAACGAATTCCTGATTCGCAGCAAGGAGCTTGATGATAACCAGGTCAAGCAGGTAACCAGCGCTTTGCAAGCTAAGCTGGGGCAGATGGAAGTTATCCGTAACGATCATGTCGGGGCTGTAATCGGGCGCGAGCTGGAAATTAAAGCCCTGGAAGCCATGGCCCTGGCCTGGGTATTAATGATAATTTATATCACCCTTCGCTTTGGTGATTTTCTTTCTGGGTTGACGGCTATTCTGGCCCTGGTCCACGACGTCCTGGTGGTGACTGGCTTCTTTGCTATCTTCCGCTGGGAGGTTGATAGCGGATTTGTAGCCGCTTTACTGACTATCATTGGCTATTCTGTCCATGACACCATTGTTATCTATGACCGGGTGCGGGAAAACTTGCGCCTGCGCAAACGAGAACCCTTCGAGGAGATAGTCAATAAGAGCATCATCCAGACCTTACGCCGTTCCATCAACACCGTAGCAACTGTAGTTATCGCCCTGGTGGCCCTGCTGGTCCTGGGCGGCGAATCCACCAGGGGCCTGGCCTTGGCCATGCTCATTGGTACCATTAGCGGTTGTTATTCCTCCATCTTTAATGCCAGCCCCCTGTGGGTTGATTTCCGGAATATGAGCCGGGAGCGCCACCGCCAGGCGGCAGCCATCCGGGCCGAGAGCAAAACTGTAACCAAAGCGAAAAACCGCAAGGCGACTTCCCATTAGGCCTTATAACCAGCAGCAGCTCAAGCAGCCCGATCAGCTATCTTAGACATCCGGCCAGCGTGTCGTCACCGGTGGGAACACCACAGCCTAAGTCCGTCCTTGGCTAGGGCCTTCATTTTTAGCCTGGCCGCGGTTATTATACTCCAGTTATCCAGGCTCCTGGTTGAAACCGGGAGCTTTCGTTTATACTAAAACTATGGCCATCGCTATAATTTCTTTCCTGGGCGGTTTGGGCTTTACCCTGGCCCTGGCGGCAGGTTTGGTACGGCCCTGGCGGGGGTTGTTCCTCCTCTGGGCCCTGGGGGTTTTTTACGGTTTAACTGGCCTTGCTCCAGGCTTGACGCCGCCTTACGTAGCGGTAATCACCGTGGTCGGGGCTTTGCTTATTGCTACCGGTGAACGCCTGGCCAGGTGGTGGCCGGCCTCCTCCCGGGAGGCGGTAGCAACTAGCGGCCAGCTCCTCCTGGCCGCCAGCGCCACCCTCCTCCTGGCCGGGGTTTTCCTGGGCCCCCTGTGGGGACTGGTAAGCGGTGGTGCCCTGGGTGCCCTGGGCACGGCCTATCTTCACCGTCGCTACCCGTTAGCTGCCATAGCTAGCGGACTGTTTCCCCTGATTTTGCGGGGAATCGCCCTGTTTTTAGTGGTAATCCTTCTCAATGGACGCCTGCTTGGCCTTTTTTAGGCTTTTTAATTGCATTTTCACGGCCAGCAGTGTAAAATTGGGTTAAAGCCTTATGGGCAGGGACTTCATCTATCCCGGATGGAGTCCAATTTTTTAATTTAAGCCGAGGGAGGAAGTCCGCATGGATGCCAGGGTTAGGGCCGCCAGGGTCTCGATAATTTCCAACATATCCCTGGTGTTGGGTAAGCTGATGATAGGTTACGGGATCCATTCCGTCAGCGTCATGTCGGAAGCCATCCACTCCGGATTGGACCTGGTGGCGGCCCTAATTGCCTACTTTTCGGTCCGCGTCGCCAGCAAACCGGCTGATGCCGAGCACCAGTACGGCCACGGTAAGGTAGAAAATATCTCCGGAACCATCGAAGCCCTGCTGATCTTTGTGGCGGCCCTCTGGATTATTTATGAGGCCGTCCGCAGGCTCATGACCGGCGGCCACCTGGTAACCAGCGCTTTGGCCGGGGCTGCTGTCATGGCTGGGGCGAGCCTGGTCAACTACCTGGTTGCCAATTTCCTGTTCCGGGTGGCCAGGGAAACGGAATCCGTCGCCCTGGACGCCGACGCCTGGCACCTGCGTACTGACGTTTATACTTCGGTAGGGGTCCTGGTGGGGTTGCTGGCTTTGCAGCTGACGGGTTTTCACTGGTTAGATCCCGTGGTGGCCCTGGTAGTGGCAGCCATGATCATCAAGACCGCCTACAGTTTAAGCCGGGAGGCCCTGTTACCCCTGATGGATACCAGTCTGCCGGCGGAAGAAGAGCAGATCATCAAAGAGATCATCGCCAGGCACGCTGATCAATACGTGGAGTTTCATAAACTACGTACCCGTAAATCCGGCCGCGAGCGCCAGATTGACCTGCACCTGGTAGTGCCCCGCTATGAACATATTGATTACGTCCACGACCTGTGCGAGCATATCAGCGACGAGATTAAGGCCTCTTTACCCTACACCCATGTCTTAATCCACGCCGAGCCCTGCACCTCAATCCGGGACTGCACGGTGTGCCGGGAATGTCCGGAGCAGGAAAAACAGCCTTCGAGGGCGAAATATAGGGAAGGTTGGCGGTAATAATCTCCGGGAGGAACGTGGTATGCAGATTTATTCGCTCCTGGCCATTCTCTTTGCCCTGCTGGTGGCCATCTTTGCCGTCCAGAACGCCGTGGCGGTCAACATCCGCTTTCTGGCCTGGCAGTTTCCCGAGATCTCCCTGGTTTTGGTAATTTTGGGTGCGGCAGCCTTCGGCGCCCTGGTCGTCTTTTTGCTGGGCCTGGTCCGGCAGGTACGGGCCAGCCGGGAGATCCGACAGCTGCGGCAGGAGAACCACCGCCTGGCTGCCAACCTGGCCCGCTTGGAACAGGGGACGCCGGCAGCGGCCGGGTCGGAAAACCCGGACATAGAAAGGAAGCAGGAGATTTGACGGCGCCAGTTTGGGAGATCCCGCCGGCCAGTTTGCCCGAGAGACTGGCCTTGGCCCGGGAACTACATATTGCGCCCATTACAGCCCAGGTGTTGCTGAACCGTGGCCTAACGACAGCGGTGGCAGCCAGGGCTTTTTTACAGCCTGATCCGGCCAACATCCTCCCGCCGGAGGCAATCCCCGGCCTGGCCGCTGCCCGGGACAGGTTAGTTCAGGCCATAACAGCGGGGGAAAGAATCTTAATTCATGGTGACTACGACGTTGACGGCTTGGCGGCCACGGCCATTCTGCTGGAAACCCTGGCCCGGCTGGGGGCTACCGCTGAGTATTACCTGCCCGACCGCCTGGCTGAGGGCTACGGTCTGAAAAGGAACGGCCTGGACCGGGCCCGGGCCAGGGGTTGCCGGCTGCTGGTGACTGTTGATTGCGGCATTACCTCCCTGGAAGAGGCGGCGGTGGCCCGCCGGGAGGGCCTGGAGTTGATCATTACCGACCACCACCAGCCGGGAGCGGAACTACCAGTAGCAACGGCGGTAGTTAATCCTCTCCTGGCGCCAGAGATAACCCCCCTTTGTGGCGCCGGGGTGGCTTTTAAACTCGCCCAGTCCCTGGCGAACTCCTTTAACCTGCCCTCCGCCGTAGGGGTGGCGGCCGGCTGGGCCTTGGACCTGGTAGCCTTGGGAACCATTGCCGACGCCGTGCCCCTGCAGGGGGAGAACCGGCTGCTGGTCCAGCTGGGCCTGCCGGTACTGGCGGCGACGCGGCGGCCGGGGGTCAGGGCACTGGCTGAGGTAGCGGGTCTGCCTGCCGGCAGCTGGAGCGCCCGGCAGGTGGCCTTCGGCCTGGTTCCCCGATTAAATGCCGCCGGCCGGATGGGCGCCGCCGACCCGGCCCTGGAACTGTTGCTGACCAGTTCACCCCAGCGGGCCCTGGAGCTGGCCCAGCAGCTGGAAAAAGAGAACCAAACACGCCGGCTGCTGGAGGAAGGCGTTCTGACAGCCGCCACAGAGATGGCCGTCGCGGCCAGGGCCCGGGGAGAGAAAGCTCTGGTCCTGGCAGCCCCGGATTGGCATCCCGGGGTGATCGGCATTGTCGCCGCCCGCCTGGTGGAACGCTTTCATTGCCCGGTAATCCTGATTGCCCTGGCCGGGGAGAAGGGCCGGGGCTCGGGACGCAGTATCCCGGGGGTTAACCTGCATGAGCTGCTGTCCCGGTGCCGGGCGCACCTATTGGCCTTCGGTGGCCACTGCCAGGCAGCCGGCCTGGAGGTTGCCGCCAGGGAAATTCCCGCCTTCCGGGCGGCCTTCAACGCCGCCCTGGCAGGTCAAGGAATCGAACCGCAACCGCCGGCGCTCCAGGCCGAGGCGGAGGTCCTCTTGAGCCACCTCGACTGGCAGCTCCTGGCAGAACTGGAGCAGCTCGCCCCCTTTGGTGAAGGCAACCCCCGGCCTATCCTCGTCGCCCGCCACGCCCAGATCAGGGCCGCCCGCCAGGTCGGTAAAGAGGGTGCCCACCTGAAGATGACTGTAGCCGGCGAGGGACGGGAGATAGGGGCCATCGGCTTTAACCTCTCCCTGCCGCCGGGCCTTGCTCCCGGTCGGCCGGTAGATCTGGCCTTTTTCCTGGAGCGTAACACCTACCGGGAACAGGAGGAACTCCAGCTCAAGCTGGTGGACTTGGAACCGACGCAACCTGAGGTGAACGTCGCGGCCGGGGCCGGGGAACTAGTAGCCGCCACCGGTGAAGGCGGAACGCTACCGACCTGGGGCCGGCGGCTGCAGGAGTTATCAGCTGCATCTGGCCGGCGGGTGCGGGTAGTGCTGGCTACGACTACCGCCGTCCGTCAGGCCTACAACGGCTGCCGCCGCTTTTTTCCCCCGGCGGAAACCTGGCGGCCCCTGGGCCCCTGGCTGGGCCGGGCCGGGGTCGCGGGCGTCCTGGAGCGGGCTACGGGGGTAATTACCTGCAGCCCCTTCTGGCCGGCGACTTCCCCTGATGGGGAGGTTTCCCTATTTTCGCCCCTAGTGCAAGGAAATCAGCCACAGGGACAGCTGCTGCAGCCGGCCGCTGATCCAGCCACCTGGGAGTTTTGGCCGGAATTGCTGCCTTTTTTGACGGCTAGCCTGGAACAGGACCGGCGGATCCTCCTCTATGTTACCCAGAGCCAGCTCCCCGGGATGGTAAGCCGTCTGGCCGCAGCCCTGCCCGGCCGGCTGGTGGCGGTGGATACCTATGGCGATTACCGGCAGTTTCTCCTGGCCCGGGAGGGGGCCCTGGCCGGCCGGCTGCCGCTGCTGGTGGCCCGGCGGGAGGTTCCGGCCTGGTTTTACCCGGCCGATCTGGTGGTCTTTACCTACCAGCCCGGGAGCCAGGAGGAGGTGGAACTCGCCCTGCCGCCCGGAGAGCAGCTACCCCGGGTGGCTATCTGCCGGCCGGCCGGGGAAAGACCAACCCCGGATTTACGCCAGGAACTGGCTGCTTTTTACCGTCAGTTACAGCGCCGGGCTAACCGCGGCCGCGATCTTTACATACTTAATAATAAGGGTTATCATCAATTATGTTACCTGGCTATCTTTGAAGAACTGGGCTTAATCCGGGTCACCGCCACCGGCCGGGGTTTACTGGTCCAGCCCCTGAAAGTAACCGCCAGGCGCGACTTGATGGCCTCCAGGCGTTACCAGCAATTAGAGGCCGAAAGGGAGCTGGCCCGGGAATTCCAGCGGCAACTACCAAGAAAGGAGGTGCGACAGGGCGATGAATCTACAGGAACTGGAGGAACAGATTAAAGAGTACCAGCCCGGGGCTAACCTAGAACTGGTACGGGATGCCTACATCCTGGCAGCGACAGCCCACCGGGGCCAGAAACGGCGTTCCGGGGAGGATTACATCACCCATCCCCTGGAGGTGGCGGCCATCCTGGCGGAACTCCAGCTCGATGTAGTGACCATCGCCGCCGCCCTCCTTCACGATGTAGTTGAGGATACTCCTATCAGCCTGGACACCATCAAACAACTCTTCGGCGACGAGGTGGCCCTGCTGGTGGACGGGGTCACCAAGTTAAGCCGGCTGGAATATAAGACCAAGGAAGAGCAGCAGGCGGAAACCCTGCGCAAGATGTTTCTGGCCATGGCCCAGGACATCCGGGTTATTCTAATTAAATTGGCCGACCGCCTGCACAATATGCGGACCCTGAAGTACCACCCGGTAGAAAAGCAACAGGAGATTGCCCGGGAGACCCTGGAGATCTACGCTCCCCTGGCCCACCGCCTGGGTATCTTCCGCCTGAAGTGGGAGCTCGAGGATCAGGCCCTGCGCTACCTGGAACCGGAAAGCTATTATGAGCTAGTCAACAGCATCAACATGAAGCGCCGGGAACGAGAAGAGTATATCCAGCAGGTGGTTGAAGTCCTGCGGCAGAAGATGGATGAGGCCGGTATCAAGGCCGACATCCAGGGGCGGCCGAAACACTTTTATAGTATCTACAACAAGATGGTCAAGCAGGGCAAGGAACTGAGCGAGATCTACGACCTTATCGCCGTGCGGGTCATCGTCGATACCGTCAAGGACTGCTATGCCGTCCTGGGCCTGGTCCACGCTATCTGGAAACCCATCCCGGGCAGGTTCAAGGATTATGTGGCCATGCCCAAACCCAATATGTACCAGTCCCTGCATACGACAGTCATCGGCCCTAACGGCGACCCCTTTGAGATCCAGATCCGGACCTGGGAGATGCATCGCACCGCCGAGTATGGCATTGCCGCCCACTGGCGCTATAAAGAAGGTGACGGCGGTTCCGACCGGGAATTCGAGCAGAAGCTGACCTGGCTGCGCCAACTCCTGGACTGGCAGCGGGAGATGCGCGACCCCCGGGAATTCATGGAATCCCTGCGTATTGATTTCTTCTCCGACCGCGTCTATGTCTTTACCCCTAAAGGGGACGTCGTCGAGCTGCCGGCCGGTTCGGTACCCATTGACTTTGCCTACCGGGTGCATACCGACGTCGGTCACCGCTGCACCGGCGCCCGGGTCAACGGCCGCATCGTCCCCCTGGACTACCAGTTGAAGACCGGCGATATCGTAGAGGTCCTGACCACCAAAGGCAGCCGGCCCAGCCGGGACTGGCTGCATATCGTCAAGACCTCCCAGGCCAAAAACCGCATCCGCCAGTGGTTCAAGAAGGAGGAACGGGAGAAAAACCTGGTTCGCGGCCGGGAACTTCTGGAAAAGGAGTGCCAGAAGCAGGGTTTTGACCCGGAGGAGATCCTGAAAACCTCCCTGCTCCAGGAGGCGGCCCGTAAATTCAACCTGGCCAATGTAGAGGACCTTTACGTTACCGTGGGGGACGGTGTTCTCACCCCCTTCCAGGTCCTGGGACGCTTGAAGGGGGAGGAAGAAACGCCGGATGCCGAAGCGGTCAAGAATACCCTCAAGCCCTGGAGCGGCTTCGGCCGGCCTTCTCACGGGGTCCGGGTGAAGGGCGTCGATAACCTGGATATCCGCCTGGCCCATTGCTGCAACCCCCTGCCCGGCGACGCCATTATCGGTTATATTACCCGGGGCCGGGGGGTCACAGTGCACCGGGCCGACTGCCCCAATATCCAGCACCACCAGGAGACAGAGGGAGAGCGGATCATCGAAGTCGCCTGGGATAATGACGCCGAGGCCACCTATCAAGTGCAGATCGAAGCCCTGGCCCTGGACCGGCCCAACCTGGCCATGGACATCATGGCCGCGGTGGCCGATACCAAGACCATTATCAATTCCATCCATGCCCGGGCCACCCGTAACGACCAGGCCCTGGTGGACTTAAAGATTGAAATCCGCAGCCTGGAGCACCTCCACTACATCATGGATAAAGTGCGCCGGATTCGGGATGTAACAGAGGTGAAAAGGGTGGTCCCTGGATAAGCCCCGAGCGACCAGATGGGTAAATTGTGTTGTAGCGGCAGGATGCTATTGGAAGGTTTTTTGCTAGCAGTTGCGGTCTATTTGTGATAAACTGCAGGAGAGGTTATTACCATGCGAGCGGTAGTCCAGCGGGTCAAGAGCGCCCGGGTGACGGTGGCCGGGAAGGAAATCGCCGCTATCGGCCCAGGCCTGCTGGTTTTCCTGGGCGTCGGCCTGGAGGACGGGCCGGATGACGTCAACTATATAGCCGACAAAGTAGCCAACCTGCGCATCTTTGCCGACGCAGACGGCAAGATGAACCTGTCCGTCCGGGACACCGGCGGCGAAGTCCTGGCCGTTTCCCAATTCACCCTTTACGGCGACTGTCGTAAGGGCCGCCGGCCCGGTTTTAGCGCCGCGGCGTCGCCGGAACAGGCCCTGGCCCTTTACCGGCAGTTCGTCACCGCCCTGGTGGACCGGGACCTCAAAGTGGCTACCGGCCAGTTCCAGGCCGCCATGCTGGTAACCCTGGCCAACGACGGCCCGGTAACTATGCTCCTGGACAGCCAGCGGCTGTTTTAAAAGTATATGAAGGAGGCCAACCGATGTTCCTGAAGACCCTGGTGGTAGGTCCCCTGGGAGCCAACTGCTACCTCATTGGCTGCCTGGAAACCAAAGAAGGGGCCGTAATCGACCCCGGCGCCGAAGGGGAACGCATCCTGGCGGCGGCCCGGGAGGCCGGCCTGGCCATTAAGCAGATTATCAATACTCACGGTCACGGCGACCATATCGGCGCCAACGCCACTATAAAAAAGGCTACCAATGCTGCCATTTTAATCCATAAACTGGATGCCCCCTGTTTAAACGACCCGGGTGCTAACCTTTCTTCCCTTATAGGTTTTAGGGAAACGAGTCCCCCGGCCGACCGCCTCCTGGAGGAGAACGACACCATCAACGTCGGTAAGACTATAACCCTGAAGGTTATCCATACTCCAGGCCACACCCCTGGGGGAATCTGCCTGCAGGGGGAGGGGCTGGTCTTTACCGGGGATACCCTGTTTGCCGGTTCCATCGGCCGCACCGATTTCCCCGGGGGCTCCTTCAGCCAGTTAATTAGCGCCGTCAAAGAAAAACTCTTTACCCTGGATGATGAACTGGTGGTTTATCCCGGCCACGGCCCGGCCTCAACCATCGGCGTCGAGCGAGTGGATAACCCCTTTTTTGCTTAGGAGGCCTGTCATGTTAACCAGTCGCCCGCGGGGTACGGAAGATATCCTGCCGGAGGAAATGGACCGCTGGTACCTCCTGGAGGCTACGGCCCGGGAGGTCAGCCGGCTCTATGGTTACCAGGAGATCCGCACGCCCATCTTTGAACATACCGAGCTCTTTAACCGTGGTGTCGGCGCTACCAGCGATATCGTCGAAAAGGAGATGTATACCTTTACCGACCGTGGTCAGCGGAGCCTGACTTTACGGCCGGAAGGCACGGCGCCGGTAGTCCGCGCCTTTGTAGAGCACAGCCTGGAGGCCCGGGGCCTGCCAGTCAAACTCTTCTACTTGGGGCCCATGTTCCGCTACGGCCGGCCCCAGGCGGGACGGCTGCGCCAGTTTCACCAATTCGGGGTGGAGGCCTTTGGCTCCCAGGATCCGGCCCTGGACGCCGAGGTGATCGCTCTGGCCATGGACTTTTACCGCCGCCTGGAACTGGAGAACCTGGAGCTGCATCTGAACAGCGTCGGCTGTCCCAACTGCCGGCTAGCCCACCGGGAGCAGCTCCAGGCTTACCTGCGTCCCCGCCGGGAAGAACTCTGCCCTACCTGCCAGGGCCGCTTTGAACGTAACCCCCTGCGCATCTTTGACTGTAAGAGCCCGGCCTGCCAGGAGATTATCGCTGGGGCGCCGACGGTGGCCGCTGCCTTGTGCCCGGACTGCGCCGTCCATTTCCAGCGGGTGCAGGGGTATTTGCAGGCCCTGGGCATCCCCTTTATCCTGGACGAGCACCTGGTCCGGGGGTTGGATTATTACACCAATACTGCCTTTGAGATTATGGTTGGTGGTATCGGCGCCCAGAGCTCCATTGGCGGCGGCGGGCGTTACGACGGCCTGGTGGCGGAGCTAGGCGGTAAACAAGTGCCGGGCATTGGCTTCGGCCTGGGCCTGGAGCGGGTCCTCTTGGCTCTGGCGGCCCAGGAGCGGGAGCTGCCCCGGCCGGGGGGCATCGATGTCCTGGTGGTGACGGCCGGTGCCGGGGTGGATACGGCAGCCGTCCGTCTCCTGGCCGACCTGCGGGCCGCTGGTATCCAGGCCGATAAAGATTACCTGGAGCGCAGCTTGAAAAGCCAGATGAAGTATGCCCATCGCTACCCGGCCCGGCTGGCGGTAATCATGGGCGAGGAGGAACTGGCCCGGGGCCGGGCTGCCGTACGGCGCCTGGACACCGGCGGCCAGGAAGAGATACCCCTGGCCGGGGTAGTTGATTATTGCCGCAAAGAGAAGGAGAGTGGATGGTAGTGGTCGAAGGTTTGGCCGGACTCCACCGCAGTCATGGCTGCGGTGAGTTGACGGCAGCGGATGCCGGCAGGGAAGTCACCATCATGGGCTGGGTCCACCGGCGCCGGGATCATGGCGGCCTGATTTTTATTGACCTGCGGGATCGCTCCGGCCTGGTACAGGTAGTCTGTGACCCGGAGGCCGGGCCAGCCTTTCCAAAAGCGGAAGAGGCGCGTAACGAGTATGTCATCGCCGTGGGGGGCAAGGTCCGCCTGCGGCCGGAGGGAACGGCCAACCCCAAACTGCCCACGGGTGAGATCGAAGTCCTGGCCCGGGAACTGCGCCTGTTAAACCGGGCCAAGACGCCGCCCTTTTATATCGAAGACAACATTGATGTGGATGAAACCCTGCGCCTGCGTTATCGCTACCTGGATCTGCGGCGGCCGGAGATGCGGCAAATAATGCACCTGCGCTACCGCACCACCAGGGCCATCCGCAACTTTTTGGATAAACACGGCTTCTGGGAAATCGAAACCCCCATGCTGACCCGCAGTACCCCCGAAGGAGCCCGGGATTTCCTGGTGCCCAGCCGGCTGCGGCCCGGGGAATTCTTCGCCCTGCCCCAGTCGCCCCAGCTCTTCAAGCAGATTCTCATGGTGGCCGGGATGGAGCGTTACTTCCAGATCGTCCGCTGCTTCCGGGACGAGGACTTGCGAGCCGACCGCCAACCGGAGTTTACCCAGCTGGATATGGAGATGTCCTTTATCCAGCGGGAGGATATCCTGCAGCTGGTAGAGGAACTCATGGCTTATGTTTTCCAGGAGACCCTGGGCGTAAAACTGGAGCTGCCCCTGCCGCGTCTCACTTACCGGGAGGCCATGGCCCGCTACGGCTCTGATAAGCCGGATATCCGCTTTGGCATGGAGATCGTCGATGTCTCAGACCTGGTGACCGGCTGCGGCTTTAAGGTTTTCGCCGGTGCCGTAGCTGGGGGCGGGGTAGTCCGCGGCATCCGCGTGCCCGGGTGCGCCGGCTACTCCCGCCGGGAACTGGATGAATTGACCGGGCAGGCCGCGGTCTTTGGCGCCAAAGGCCTGGCCTGGATGGCTTTGACTACCGAGGGTGTCCGTTCCCCCATCGCTAAATTCTTCACCGCTACCGAGTTGGAAAGCCTGGTGGCCCGCCTGGAGGGGCAAACCGGCGACCTCCTCCTCTTTGTGGCCGATGCCGAAATGACGGCCGCCACGGCCCTGGGGGCCCTGCGCCTGGAGATGGGCCGGCGCCTGCATCTCTTTGACCCGGAAGAGCTGGCCTTTACCTGGGTGACGGAGTTCCCCCTCCTGGAGTACAGCCCGGAGGAGAAACGCTATGTGGCCGTGCATCACCCCTTTACCATGCCCATGGAGGAAGACTGGCCCCTATTGGACAGCGACCCCCTGCGGGTGCGGGCCCTGGCCTATGACCTGGTGTTAAACGGCGTGGAACTGGGCGGGGGCAGCATCAGGATTCACCGCCGGGACATTCAGGAGAAGATGTTTAATCTCCTGGGCTTTACCTCGGAGGCGGCCCGGGATAAATTCGGCTTCCTGCTGGATGCCTTTGAGTACGGTACCCCGCCCCATGGCGGCATCGCTTTTGGGCTGGACCGGATGCTGATGCTCATGTCCCGGCGGGAGACCATTCGCGACTGCATCGCCTTCCCTAAGACCCAGAGCGGCACCTGCCTGATGACCTACGCTCCCTCCCGGGTTGCCCCGGAGCAATTGCAAGAACTGCACCTGCGGACCACGGCCCGCCTGGCCGGCGAAGCTGGAAAGTAAAAGGGGCAACACCCCGATAACCAGTAATAACCGGGGAAATTGGCAGCAACGGCAAGGGCTCAGGTACTTGCAAAACCTTTAAGTTTGTGTTAACATCAGTGGTGTCAAAGGAAAGCAGAAGGAAAGTACAAAGTTTACCCTGCGATGTTCGTGAAGAGCCGTGAAGTTTTGAGCCAACACCAAAACTTAGGGAACCTGATATCCGGTCATGGCTTGCAGGCCCCAGTTTTCAGGGGAAGCAAAAAGTGGTCGTGGAGGTACCCACCTGCTGAGAGCAGGTTCAAAAAACACGGTATTCACGGCATTTGTGGGGTTTTTATTTTGGGGTGACCCAGTGGAGAGTTTCTGGTCCCGTACGGAAATGCTTATCGGCGCTGCCGGCCGGGAGCGCCTGGCAGCAGCGCGGGTAGCAGTTATCGGCACCGGCGGAGTCGGTTCCTTTGCTGTTGAGGGGCTCGTCCGGGTCGGCATCGGCTACCTGGAATTGGTGGATCCGGATGTCGTCCGGCCCAGCAATCTGAACCGCCAACTGCCGGCCCTGCAATCCACCCTGGGACAGCCCAAAGTGACCGTTCTAGCAGCACGCTGCCGTGATATCAACCCGGAAGCGACCATCGTTCCCCGGCAGGAAGCCTACAGCCCGGCAACGGGCTCTAACTTTGTCCGGCCGGACCTGGACTTCCTGGTCGACGCCATCGACAGCCTGGGGGCTAAAATTGACCTTCTGGCTAGGGCCGTTAAGGGCGGCCGGCCTATTGTCAGCAGCATGGGCGCCGGTAACCGCCTGGATCCCACCCTGCTGCGGGTGGCCGACATTAGCGCCACCCGGGGCTGCCCCCTGGCCCGCCGGGTCCGCCGGGGCCTGCAGGCGCGGGGTATCGTAAGGGGCCTGACGGTGGTCTACTCAGAGGAGCCGCCCCTGGCGACCGGGTCGCTGCCGGTGCTGACGCCGGGTGAACGGCAACCCCCGGGCAGTATGATCTTTGTTCCGGCCGTGGCCGGTCTGCTCTTGGCCAGCCTGGTGGTGAGATTAATCTTAAATCCTTGATATCGCAGCAGTAACCACACAGCCTGCCTGGCCAGACAGCCATACAGTGAAGCCAGTTAGATCCATGCGGTAAGCTAGGTTTCGCGGCAGTTATGGTATATAGCGTCGGAATGGCTAAAAGTGGCGGTGGTCTGTATTTAACGGTAGCAGTAGGTAGTTGCCCTGGACCGGGAAATACATTATACTGGATCGGGGTATATCCCGGGAAAGGGGGCGGAGATGATGAGCAGAATACCTGGCGAAGAGAGTTCCTATGCACCCCAGCGGGACGATTTGCTGCTGCGCCTGCGCAAGATTGAGGGCCAGGTCAAAGGCCTCCACCGCATGATTGAAGAGGACAAGTACTGCGTCGATATCCTGATTCAGATAGCAGCCGTCCGGGCGGCCTTAAAAAAGGTGGGCAGCATGATCTTTGAGGCCCATGTCCGGGGCTGTGTCCGCACGGCAATAGTCAACCAGGCAGATAAGGAGATCATCAGCGAACTTATAGACGTTTTAAACCGCTTCATTGGTTAAAAATTAAAAACCAGAGGGGAGAAGATTAGTATGGCGGCACCCAATATTATTACCTTGACGGATGCCAATTTTGAAGAGGAAGTGCTGAACGCCACCACCCCGGTCCTGGTTGATTTTTGGGCCGCCTGGTGCGGTCCCTGCAGGATGATTGCCCCTATTGTGGATGAGCTGGCCGGCGAATACGGCGACCGGTTAAAAGTCGCTAAGCTCAATGTAGACGAGTACCCCAAGATACCCGCTGACTATGGTATCATGAGCATCCCAACCCTGGTCCTGTTCAAAGGGGGCGAGGTTGCGGCCCGTACAGTGGGCTTCCAGACCAAGGAGAAACTCGCCCAGATGCTGGAGAAAAACATATAGGGTCAGATTAGTCCAGGTAGGAAAAAACCCCGGGACCAGATAAGTGGTGCCCGGGGACTTTTGTTTGGTTCTATCCGGAAGCCTTGGAAAAAGGCAGGGAAAATTAAAATAGTGGCGAATGAATTAAGAGAAAACCTCAAACAATCCACAATGCCGCGGCAGGTAACAACGGATAGTGCGAGAATAGAGGGTATGGATTTGGTAAACGGATCAAAGGACTTCAGGCGCAATGATTAAAAAAGCAATTATCACTGCTGCAGCGGCCATTATTATAATAATGGGCCTTATGTATGGCTATATCGAATGGTATGGGCATACCAGCGAGCCCCGGCCTGCCGATGTCCTGATCGTACTGGGAGCGGCCGTTTGGAGCGGTGGCCCCAGCCCGGCCCTGCTGGAACGTGTCTCCCTGGCGCAAGAGCTTTACCAGAATGGCTATGCCCGGGCAATAATTACGACGGGCGGGGCCGGCAGTTTAAACCCTGTACCGGAAGGTGCTGCAGCCAGGAACGTACTAATCGCCGCCGGTGTTCCGGCCGGGGCAGTGGATGCAGAGACCAAATCAAGTAACACCAGGGAGAATTTAGCTGAAGCGCAAAAAATTATGCTCCAAAATGGTTGGCGGAGGGCCATTATTGTCACCCATGATTATCACCTGCTGCGGGCCATCAGGGAAGCCGAACGTTTGGGAATAGAGGCCGATGGCGCCGGAGTTCATCAAACGGCCATGTTCAGGCCGCCCCTTGTATTACGCGAGGTACTGGCCAATATCGCCCGAACCTTTACCTGATTCACCCCCGGCTAAAACCGGGTTTCATTGCGCATTTTTTAGATAAAGGCTGCATAAATCTCATGGAGAGAAACCAATAATATACAAAAGATTGCGAGCATGGTCTTCAAAGTAATTCTCCTTAAGCATCAGAAAAAAGTCCTATCCGACCATAAGTTTTTTGCAAAAAAAGAAATGATACTTGATGATTATGAAAAGATAGGTTATACTAGAGTTAGTAATACTTATTACCTACTTTTTTGTTTAGGGAGGTTACCGTGACTGATTTTCCCAACTTTGCCGCCCAGACTCTTGATCGACAAATTCAGAAAGCCCTGTTGCAAATGATGCGCGCTGGAGCCTTTAAAGACACCGGCAAGCTACCACCAGAAGAGGAACTGGCGAGGGAACTGGGTGTCAGTCGGACAGCCGTCAGAGATGCCTTGGCGGCTTTGGAGGTCGAAGGCTTTATCAGTCGTCGGCGGGGGATTGGCACCGTCATCAACCAGCCGGTACTGGCGATAACCGGTCGCCTCGATTTGGAAATGGAGTTCCTGGATACCGTGGCCGAGGCTGGTTATCAACCGGCCATCGCTTTTGCCCGGCCTTTCGTCACGGAAGCAACAGAAGTGGTAGCACAAAGGCTACAAATTCAAGAAGGCGCTAGGATTTACCTAGTGGAACGTCTTATCCTGGCCGATGCGACGCCGGTAATCTTTTGCCGCGATCATTTTGCTTATGATTTAATCAAAGAATTTTCTTACTGTGAAAAAGACCTACAAGAGCCAATTTTTAACTTTATAAGACGTTACTGTCACCAAGAAGTAGTTACTGATTTAACTGAAGTCATACCGGCCCAGGCAGATGAACGGATTGCTTCCTTGCTTGAGATTAAGTTCGGGGACCCCATCCTGCACTTGGATGAAGTAGGTTATAACCAGGATCAGTGTCCTATCCTGTGGTCACAGGAGTATTACCGTTTGGGTATTTTACGCTTTACCCTATTACGCCGGAAGATATAGTCGATTTGCTTTTATCTATATCATATGTCTAGATGCGGAGGCGACAAAGTGATAACTCAAAGTGTGAGGCAGCTCAAGGAGAACCTGGCTGTTGCTGCCGGAGAAAAATCTGCTGATTTATTGTTAACTAATATCCAGGTGGTTGATGTCTTTACGGAGACCATTTATCCCGGTACGTTAGTAATTAAGAACGGGCGTATTGTGGCAGTAAACCCCGGTTTCCAGATTAAAAGCATCCAGATCTACGATGGTGGGGGCTCCTATGCTATACCCGGTTTTATGGACGCTCATGTACATATTGAGCCCACTCTTTTAACTCCGGAAACCCTGGGAGCGCTTACCGTACCCTGCGGTACCACGGCACTCTTTGTCGATGCCATGGAAATTGCCAACGTCGCCGGTATAGAGGGTTTAAGGGCGCTGACGGCAACCAGCCAGGCACTGCCCTACCACTTATTCCTGGAAGTGCCTTCGCGGGTACCTACGGCGCCGGGCCTGGAGACAACAGGCGGTATCCTCGGCCTGGCCGAGGTGGAAGCGCTGCTGGATGAGCCGCTTGCCGCCAGCCTGGGTGAGATGGACCCGGCTAAAGTTTTAAACTACCAGGAAGAATACCTGGCCAAAATCATCGCCGCCAAGAAGCTCTGGCGCCGGGCCAACGGCCATGCCATAGGCCTTAATTGGGAGCAACTCAACGTTTACGCCTGCGCCGGGCTGGCAGACGACCATGAGTGCACTGAATATGAGGAACTGCTGGAGCGATTAAAGTTGGGGATGGTGGTTATGCTCCGGGAGGGAAGCACTGAACGTAATGTTGAAAAGCTCATCAAAGGCGTCATAGCTAATAACCTGCCGACCACCAATCTTATTTTCTGTACCGATGATAAGCATGCAAACGATATACTCGCTGAAGGCCATATAAATTTTAATGTCAATAAAGCTATCGCCCTGGGTTTATCACCTATTAAGGCTATTCAGATGGCAACTATCAATATTGCCAGGCACTTTGGCTTGCAGCAGGAACTTGGTTCGCTGGCACCCGGCCGGCAGGCCGATATCATTCTCTGCGACACGTTAACAGCAATTAAGCCGCGGACTGTTTTCTTTAGAGGACAGCTAGTAGCTAAAGAAGGCCAACTGGTAATAGATTTGCCGGTCGGTTCTTACCCGGAGTTTCTTTATCATACTGTTAAGGTACCGGAAAGTTTTAATGAAGTTTCTTTGCAATTAACGGCCAAGGGTTCTACGGTCCGGGCCAAAGTAATTAATCTTTATCCCGATCAGATTATCAATTATCAGACTATAGATGAGTTGCCGATAGTTGACGATAAGGTACAAGTAGATACCGAAAGGGACATTCTGAAACTGGCAGTCGTGGAGCGTTATGGCCGCGGTGGCCGTGTTGGCCTGGCCTTTGTACGCGGCTTCGGATTGAAAAAGGGTGCCCTGGCTGCTTCTGTAGCCCATGACCATCACAATATCGTCGTCGTCGGGGCCAGCGACGCTGATATGTACCTGGCTGTACAGGAGATAGGCCGCCTTCAGGGGGGCTTGGTAGCAGTGACCGACGGTCAGGTGGTGGCCAGTCTGCCGCTACCTATCGGCGGTTTGATGAGCCCCTGGCCGCCGGAACAAATCCTGGCAGCCATGGCAAAACTGAATGCTGCTGCAACTGCTCTTGGTTGCACGTTGCCAGCTCCCTTTATGACTCTTTCCTTTATTTCCCTGCCTACTGTACCCCAGTTGGGTTTAACAGATTATGGGCTCGTCGACGTTATGAAACGGGAACTGGTATCTCCCCTGGTTGATTAGGATTTCCTATTCTGGAGGAGGCGGTACTAGGTGGCGAACTTTATAGGAAATGCTATAGCAAAGGTAGATGCCTGGGAAAAGGTAACAGGCCAGCTCAAATACCCTAGCGACATTTTTTTCCCGGACATGCTTTACTTACAACTGGTACGGGCTACCATACCCCATGGACTGATTAAAGAGATAGATACTAGCGCCGCGCAGTCAATAGAAGGGGTAAAGATTTTTACTGCTGCGGACGTGCCGGTAAACTCCTTTGGCAGTATGATTAAAGACCAGCCGGTTTTTGCCTCGGAGCGGGTACGTTTCTATGGTGAACCGGTAGCTATGGTGGCGGCACCGGACCCCCGTGTAGCGGCCAGAGCAGCAAAAATGGTGAGAATAACCTATGAACCCTTGCCGGCTGTCGCGACAGTCGTTGATGCCCTGCAGCCGGACGCTCCGGCAATACACCCCGGAGGCAACCTACTACACGAGTTACATATCAAAAGAGACGATGTAACCAAGGCTTTTAACCGGGCTGATCTTGTTTTGGAGAATACTTTTACACTACCGGTTATCGACCATCTGTGCCTGGAAACGGAAGGCGGGGTGGCTTACTGGGACAAGGAAATTTTAACCATAAAAGCCGGTACTCAGAATCCCTTCTACGACCGGTCCGAGATTGCCCGGGTGTTAAAACTACCGGAAGAGCGCATCCGGGTGTGTTGCCCCTGTACGGGTGGGGGTTTCGGCGGTAAGGACGGTAATACGGTGCAGCTTTTTCTTGCCCTAGCAACTTGGAAAACAGGTAAGCCCTGCCGTTTGGTGTTTTCCCGCCAGGAATCCCTGATGGCCACCTACAAGCGCCACGGGGCGCAGGTATGGGCCCGCATCGGCTTTACCAGCGACGGGCGTATAACGGCTTACCAGGCCCGCCTAGACTATGATACCGGTGCGTATGCAGCCCTGGGCCCGGCGGTCTTGGGTTTGGCTACTGAACACTGCCCGGGACCATACCGCATCCCGGCCGTTCAGATAGACGCCTACCTGGCTTATACCAACAAGCCACCGGCCAGTGCTATGCGCGGTTTTGGCGAGCCCCAGGCCGCCATGGCCACCGAAACTTTACTAAATCAGGCAGCCGCCAGGCTTAAAATCGACCCCATTACCCTACGCCTGCGCAATGCCCTGCAAACAGGAGAAAAAGCCCCCCTGGGCCATATGATGCACCACAGCATCGGTTTGAAACAGGCCCTGGAGCAATTGCGACAAATGCCCCTGTGGCAGGAGCAGGGCAGGAACCAGAACCCGCAGGTCGCCTACGGCATGGCCGTGGGGCATCTGAGTTGCGGTATGGGGAAGGGTATTCCCGACCAGGCCGAGGTAGAGATTACCCGCCAGGAGAACGGCAAATACCTGGTTAAAGCCGGGGTCGTCGATATCGGCCAGGGCAACCGCACGGCCTTTGCCCAGATAGCGGCCACGGCCCTGGGTGTACCTATGGAGCAGGTTGAAGTTGTCATGGCGGATACGACCCTGACCCGTAACTGCGGTTCCACGGCGGCGTCGCGGACGACCTATATCGTAGGCAGTGCTATCCTGGAAGCGGTCGCTGACTTGCAGCGTAACCAGCAGCAAGCCGCCGGTCCGCCGCGGGGTTACGGCCGGGTAGTTTTTCCTGAAGTGCAGGACGCCAACCCGGGCCCAGGTTTACCTCATATCATGTACAGTTTTATTGCCCAGGCAGTCAAGGTGCGCCTGGATCCGGTATCCGGTAACCTGAAGCTGGAGGCCATCGATGCGGTTACGGAAGCTGGCAAGATTCTCAATCCTTTAATTCTGGCCGGGCAGATCGAAGGGGGAATGGCTATGGCCGCCGGGTACGCCCTGTGGGAGGAAATGGTGTTTCAAAAAGGTATACCCAGGACGCTGGATTTAGCGACCTATCTTTTGCCAACGGCCCTTGATTTACCCGATATGTATCCATGCACTGTCGATATGGAAGAATGGAGCGGTCCTTACGGGTTGAAGGGCTGCGCCGAAGTGGGCAGCATTGCCCTGGCACCGGCCATAGCCGGCGCGGTCATGGCCATGCTGGACTGGATGCCGGTTGCCCTGCCCCTGAGCAGGGAGCAACTTAAACAAGCCTGGCAAAGAAAAAGGGGGGATACCGCCCTGGCAGGATGATTATGGAGTATTGTTGCTGGTCGGAAAGATTTAATTCAGAAACAGAAATGGAGGAAAAAAGATGCTTAACAAACCAAGGGGAATTTTGTGGCTATTTATTGTTTTACTGGTGTTACTGGCCCTAGCAGGGTGCGGTCAGAAGGGGGCAACTACGGAACCCACGAAAGAAGGGAGTACCCAGCCGGCAGGGGACAAAGCAGGTGCTAAGGTGTTGAAAGTGGCCGTAATCCTGCCGGGCAAAGTCGATGATGTTTCCTGGAATCAGGTGATGTACCAGGGAATCAAGGCGCTGGAAAATGAGTATAAGGATAAGATTAAGGTCACCTATGTTGAGGATGTTTATGATGTCAGTGCTATTGAACCCACTTTGCGGGACTTCGCTTCCCAGGGTTATGACCTGATTTTCGGCCACGGCTTCCAGTTCCAGGAGCCGATCATAAAAGTAGCTCAGGAATTCCCCAAAGTCAATTTTGCCCTGGGGACGGGTTTCAAGACCCTGCCCAATACCTGCGTTTACGATGTCAAATTGGAAGATGGCGGCTATCTGATGGGAACCCTGGCGGCGTTGATGTCCAAAACCAATAAGATTGGCCTGATCGGCGGGGTCGATGTTTCGGAAATTTATCGCGGTCATGAGGCCTACAAGCTGGGGGCCAAAAAGATTAAACCCGATATAGCTATCCAGGAGGTATATACCGGCGATTGGCGTGACGCAGCCAAAGCCAAAGAAGCGGCCATGTCCATGTATGATGCCGGTGCTGATATTATATGGCATTCCGGCGATGGCATTGGTCTGGGAGCAGTGGATGCGGCCAAGGAAAAGAACAAGCTGGTATTGGGTAATGTCGCCGACCAGAATGTGTTGGCCCCCAACAACGTGTTGAGCGGGATTGTTTATAACTGGACACCGGTGGCTAAACAGATTATTGACGACATCCTGAACAACAATTTTACCAACCGCAACGAAAAATTCTACTGGCTTTCAGCTGCCAATGGCGGCGTGCAGGTGGCTCCCTTCCATGGCCTTGAGGGTAAGGTCCCCCAGGAAGTCAAAGATAAGCTGGCCGCGGTCCAGAAGGGTCTGGCTGACAGCAGCATCAAATTACCGGAATTCAAGAAGTAACCCAATCATGTTTGCGGGGAGCGTGGTTTAAAATCGCACGCTCCCCCTCGGGGGCAGGTGCGACAGGTGGCGGAAGACGTAGTCGCCATACGGGGGATAAGTAAACGCTTCGGCGTAACTTATGCCAACAAACAGGTGGATTTTACTTTACAGAAGGGGTCGATTCACGGCCTGCTGGGAGAAAACGGCGCCGGCAAAACAACGCTGATGAATATTCTCTACGGCCTCTATTATCCAGATGCCGGCGCGATTTATATCCGCGGCCGTAAAGTAAACATTACCTCACCGCAGGTAGCTATTGCCCTGGGCATTGGTATGGTGCACCAGCATTTTATGCTGGTCAGGCCTTTAACCGTGGTGGAAAATGTAGTCCTGGGTTTACCTTCCGGCCGGGGCCCCTGGTTGGATTTAAAACGGGCGGCCCGGCGGTTGGAAGAGCTGGCCCACCATTACAAGTTAGAGATTGATCCATTTGCTAAGATCTGGCAGCTTTCGGTAGGCCAACAGCAACGGGTGGAAATCCTAACAGCCCTGTACCGGGGAGCGGAGATTTTAATTCTGGATGAACCTACGGCCGTCCTTACACCCGGAGAAATTGAGGGGTTCTTCTCCGTATTACGTGCCATGCGGGATGATGGCAAAGCAGTAGTACTGATCAGCCATAAGCTGGAAGAGATTATGCAAATAACCGATCAGTGCACTGTTCTCAGGGATGGCCGGGTGGTGGGGGAAGTGGCTACAGCCAGTACGACCCCCGCGGAACTGGCCCATTTGATGGTCGGCCGGGAGATAAGCTTTGATTTTAAGCATTCCAGTGCGCCGGGGGAAAAGTGCATATTCAGCCTGGAAGGTATCAGCTGCCTGGACGACCGGAGCCTACCGGCTGTCGACGGGATTGACCTGGCCCTCCATGAAGGTGAAATCCTGGGATTGGCCGGGGTCGATGGCAACGGGCAAAAGGAACTCTGCGAGGTAGTTACCGGCCTGCGCCCGGCAGCTAGTGGACGCATCAAGCTGGGGGACCTTGATTTAACCAACAGGCCGCCCGGGGATTTTATTGCCGCCGGGATCGCTTATATCCCCGAGGATCGCCAGCGCACCGGCCTGGCTATGAATTTCAGCGTTATGCGAAACTTTTTCCTGAAGAATTTTCATCAGCCGGCCTTTAGCGGCCGTTTCCTTCTGGACCTGGCCCGGATGCAACGGGAAGCAACTCAATATGTGGCTGCTTATGATATTAAAACCGGTAGCCTGGATACCCCGGTAAAGAATCTCTCGGGCGGCAACCAGCAAAAAATCATCTTGGCACGGGAATTGAGCGCAAAACCGCGGGTGATTATTGCTCACCAGCCCACCCGCGGCCTGGATATCGGAGCTACCGCCTATGTCCGGCAGCGGCTGGTGGAAGAAAGGGAACGGGGAGCCGCTATTTTACTGGTATCGACGGACCTGGAGGAAATCTGGCAACTGGCCGACCGCATTGCCGTTATTTATAAAGGGCGCTTGATGGGTATTGTGGCGCACCAGGAGGCCACGATCCAGGCTATAGGTCTGATGATGGCCGGCAGTACAGGGGGTAAGGTAAATGACCAGGCTGGCTAAAGCCGGGCGGGAAATGCTGTTCTTCCTGTTGACCGTAATGGCGGCCCTGTTAGTGGGGGCACTGCTTTTATTACTGGTAGGCAAAGATCCGCTCAAATCTTATACGGTGCTTTTCTGGGGCGCCTTCGGTTCAGCTAACCGCATTGCCGAAACCCTGGTCAAGGCGACACCCCTGATGATCATGGGGATCGGCATATCCATCGCCTTCCGTAACCAGGTCTGGAATATCGGTGGTGACGGCCAGTTTATCTTGGGGGCTATCCTGGCCGTAATCGTGGCCTTGAATGTACCCGGCCCGGCACCCCTCGTTTTATTACTCACCTTGCTGGCGGCTTTCGCCGGTGGCGCTTGCTGGGGGGGGATAATAGGTTTTCTGAAGGCGCGTTTTAATGCCAACGAAGTAATTACGACGCTAATGTTTAATTATATAGCTTCCTATTTGCTCCAATGGCTGGTGCGCGGGCCGATGATAGACCCTAATGGCGCCGGCTTTCCGCAGACGCCGCTGCTGGCCCCGGCCCTGCGCCTGCCGCACCTGCTAGCCGGGACGAGATTGCACAGCGGTCTCCTGCTTGCTCTGGTTATTGTCTTTTTATCTTATTTCTTCTGGCGGTCCAGAGTGGGTTTCCGCATTCAGTTGGTCGGAGAAAGTCAGGAGGTCGCCCGTTATTGCGGCCTCAATGTACCTGCTACAGTTGTCCTGACCATGCTTTTATCCGGGGGCCTGGCCGGGCTGGCGGGATGGACAGAGGTCTTTGGCATTCATTATCGCTTATTGGATGATCTTAATACCGGTTACGGAAGTCTGGCCATTGTCGTCGCCCTGCTGGGGAATCTGGACCCGATCGGCATCATGGTAGCCTCTTTCTTTTTTGCCGCCCTACTGGTAGGGGGCAGCACTATGCAACGCCTAGCGGGGACACCTTTTTCGCTTATCGGGATCATTGAGGGCCTGGTGATAATCTTTGCTATCAGCCGGATAATCCTAGCAAGGGGAGGTTGGCAGCGTGCAAGAGGCGTTTTTAACCGCTGGTTCGTTAATCAGTCTGGCTAGCGGAACTATTAGAATGAGCGTGCCGATTTTGCTCCCGGCCCTGGGGGAGATTTATACCGAACGGGCTGGTATCCTGAACCTGGGGCTTGAAGGAATTATGTTAATGGGCGCCCTGGGAGGTTTTCTGGGCACGTACTTCAGCCACAACCTCTGGATTGGGTTGCTTACAGCCATGTTGGCCGGAATGCTGCTGGCCCTGGTGATGGCTTTTTTGAGCGTTACGGTGGGTGCCAACCAGATTATCGCTGGTACGGCCCTGACTATCCTGGGCGGTGGATTGACTATGTTCATTTATCGTTCGGTATTCGGTATTCAGACCCTGCCGCCGCGGGTGGCCAGTTTCCCTCTGATTACTTTTCCCGGACTTACCAATATACCCGTGGCCGGATCTATCTTATTCAACCACAATTTTTTAGTTTATCTGGCTCTTTTGCTTGTGCCGGTTACAAGCATTATCCTGGATCGTACCACTTTTGGCCTGCAGGTTAAAGCCGTGGGGGAGAACCCGCAGGCAGCCGACGCCAAGGGAATCAATGTTTATCTGGCCCGTTACCTGGCAGTTATTATTGGCGGTGCCTATGCCAGCCTGGGAGGCGCCTTCTTGTCTATCGGCTTTATGAATACTTTTCTCGATCAAATGGCCGCCGGTCGCGGCTTCATCGCCATAGCCGTAGTTATTTTTGCCCGCTGGCACCCTTACAGGGCTTTAGGAGCGTCCCTGCTCTTCGGGGGAGCCAATGCCTTGCAAATGCGCCTGCAGGCTATGGGGGTAGCTATTCCTCATCAATTTCTATTGGCCCTGCCTTATTTGTTAACGGTGCTGGTACTAATCGGCGTCTCTCGCCGGGCGGAGTTTCCGGCCGCCTATACTTTGCCTTATCACCGGGGCGAGCATTAAGATGGGTAATGGTACAGTGAAGAAAAGTAGCTATCTGCGCTCGGGGTTTATAATTATTGTTTTTGCTTTGCTCATTTTTGCCAGTGCGGAAGACTGCTCGATGCCATCCATGAAACGTGCCTATACAAGAGCACAATTATTTGTCAACGCAGTTAATACCAACCGTCCGGCGGAGGTCTATTGCCTTCTAGATCCAACCATCGCCAGTTTGACGACCAGAAAGCAGTTTACCGCCAATTTTACCGCTGACCGTGCCTATCCTTATTTGACGCCCCTTTATCTTTATATCGATAAAATGGAGCTCGCTCCGGACCGGTATACCGGGGTTGTCTATTGCACCGTAGCAGCCCGCCTGCCTGGGCAAACCATGGTTCTTACTTTACACTGGTATCGTGGTGATTATTATATGATGGCCTTCCGCGAAATCGCCGATGGAAGTTTCCGGACGGCTCTGCACCGGCTCCCCGGAAAGTAGAGTTAGAAGAAAAAGTTGGAATTTTCCTCGGAACTAGCTAGCAGCCAGTTCCTGATTGAAAACTGGCTACGCTTATCACTTCCTTCATTCGCTGGTGGTGTGCTGCTATAGAAGACTCTTCTTAAACAATGATGGGGGTTGTTCTCAAGAACAAATACTGGCATGAAGGTATACCAAAATAGGGGTGAATTTAAGATGGAACAAACAGTTATTTTAAAAGTAAATAATCGAGAGTATTTCGTTACCCTGCCTTATCCGGAGGTGACTCTCCTGGAAGTCCTGCGTCAGCAACTGGGGCTCACCGGAACCAAGGAAGGTTGCGGTGAGGGCAACTGCGGGGCCTGCACCGTGCTCATGGATGGCCGCGCCGTTAATTCCTGTCTGGTGCTGGCCGTGCAGGCTGCTGGCCATGAAATAACTACTATAGAAGGGATTACTCCTGCCAGCCCCTGGTATGCTATCCAGCAAGCCTTTGTTAAGCACGGAGCCATCCAGTGCGGTTATTGTACGCCGGGCATGGTGATGGCGGCAATCGACCTGTTAAGCCATAATCCCCGCCCTACCCGGGCAGATATCCGGGCCGGCCTGTCAGGGAATCTTTGTCGCTGTACCGGTTACATGAAGATTGTTGATGCTGTTGCCGCCGCTGCCAGCGCCCTTACTTTGCCGGCGGACAATAGCTTTTGATTTAATCCTTCAGTTGTAGTGGGGCAATGTTAAAATTTCTTACATTCGTTCTATGGGGGTAATACTATGGAAGTTTTAAAAGTCAAAACAATATATGATACTTTAGAGCTGCTAAAGGCTTACCCTGGCGCGCGGGTAATTGCCGGCGGTACGGATCTTGTTCCCTTGCTTAAAAAAGAAATACTGTCACTCCCTGCTTTAATTGATATCAGCGATGTGCCAGAGCTGAAGGCGATCAAACTCGAGGGAGATATATTAATCATTGGTGCCGGTAATAATCATGCCCGTTTGGCTTGCCATCCTCTGGTCCTTACATTTGCTCCTTTGCTGGCTCGAGCCTGCGCCCGGGTAGGTTCACCCCAGGTACGCAACCGGGGCACTCTGGGTGGCAACCTGGGTACGGCATCCCCGGCCGGCGATACACTTCCTGCTTTGGTAGCTTCTGGAGCGTATCTGTACTTATCTAGGATAGATGGTGAACGCCAGGTTGCTGCGGAACGCTTTTTCCAGGGGCCCAATATAACAGATTTACAACCCGGTGAAATTATTAAAGCGGTGGCAATTCCGGCAAGACAATATAACCAAACCGGTTTTTATTATAAAGTGGGCTTGCGCCAGTCTATGAGTATTGCTCTAGCCAGTGTTGCTGGCTGGTTAGCGATTACACCGGAAGGCTATGTGGAAAAAGCAAGGATTGTCCTGGGAGCAGTCGGACCCACGATAGTTTGCGTTAACCGTTGTGCGGCTTTATTGGAAAAGAGTAAACTGGACTATACAATAATTCAGCAGGCCGCGGGGATAGTGGCTGAGGAAGTGTATCCCATCGACGATATCCGCGCTACAGCCGCCTACCGGCGCCAGCTTGCAGTCGATCTGGTTTTTAAAGGGCTGGTAACAATTCTTAAGAGCAAGGGCAAGGGTGCCTACGTACATTAAAGTTAACTTGAATTCTGTGATAATAATAACTGGATAGAATCCCCATTAACAGTAAATAGTGTTAGCAGCATCGAATTTGGTCTAAAGTTGATTATTTGGACAAAGGCTATTTACTCTTACATTTAGTTCTTTATTAAGCCAATGCTTTAAACAGGTACCGGAAAGTAGGAGTGTAAATCAAAGAGGGTAGAGTGGGATCTGGACAGATTAAGGGGAGCGGCCATGGTGCGCCTTGTTCGCCGGCTATGCCTATTTCCGACGCCCGGTACGCTGCTGCCAGGCGGTTTTTAATTGCCCCTCCCGGCCGTAGTCGTTGGGGTGATAGAAGACTTTGTCCTGCAGGTTGTCCGGCAGGTACTGCTGCTCCACCCAGCCGCCGGGGTAGTCGTGAGGGTACTTGTAGCCCTTGCCGTGACCCAGGGCGGCCGCGTCACGGTAATTGGCGTACCGCAGGTGTACCGGTACGGGCGGGGCGGCCTCCCTGGCCACCGCCGCCAGGGCGGCGTCAATGGCCTTGATGACGGTGTTGCTCTTGGGGGCCAGGGCGATGTAAAGGGAGGCTTCAGCCAGGATGATCCTGCCTTCCGGCAGGCCTACCCGTTCGACGGCCTGGGCAGCGGCGCTGGCCACCACCAGGGCCTGGGGATCAGCCAGGCCGACGTCTTCGGCAGCGTGGATCATCAGCCGCCGGGCCAAGAAAGCCGGGTCCTCACCGGCGTAGATCATCCGCGCCAGCCAGTACAGGGCGGCGTCAGGGTCAGAACCGCGCATGCTTTTGATCCAGGCCGAGACACAGTCGTAATGCTGGTCCCCGTCGCGGTCGTAGAGGACGGCCCGCTGCTGGATGGCCTCTTCCGCCACCGCCAGGGTCAGGTGGCGCCGGCCGCCGGTATCCGGGGGTGTGGTCAGAACGGCGAACTCCAGGGCGTTTAAAGCTACCCGGGCATCGCCGTTGGCCACCCGAGCCAGGTGCTCCAGGGCCTCAGGGTCGGCCTGGACGTTAAACTTACCCAGGCCCAGTTCCCGGTCCACCAGGGCCCGGCGTAATAGATTGAGGATATCCGTATCGGTTAAAGCCTCCAGGCGGAAGAGGCGGGAACGGGAACGAATGGCGGCGTTGACGGTAAACATGGGGTTTTCGATGGTGGCGCCGATGAGGGTCAGCAACCCTTCCTCGACGCAGGGCAGGAGGGCGTCCTGGATGTTTTTAGCCCAGCGGTGGATCTCGTCGACAAAGATAACCGTCTTTTGCTGGTAGTATTTCTCACGCTCCCTGGCAGCGGCGATCACTCGCCGGATGTCGTTGATGCCGTCTAAAACAGCATTGAGGGCCTCAAAGTGGGCCCTGGTCATCCGGGCGATAATCCGGGCTAAAGTGGTCTTGCCACTACCGGGCGGCCCCCAGAGGATAATAGAGGTCAGGCTGTCACTCTCAATGGCCCGGCGTAGCAGGGTGCCGGGGCCGATTATCTTTTCCTGGCCGACGAACTCGTCCAGGGTGCGCGGCCGCATCCGCACGGCCAGGGGGGCCTGTTCCTCCCGGTTATCTGCAGCAGCCTGCTCGAAGAGGTCCATCAGCTGCACCTCGATATACTCGAGAATTTAGGGATGGGATATTCCTTCTGTTTAATTATAACACGGCTTTCGTAGGGTGAGCAAAACCTTCGGTTTTTACTTATTTTCTTCGTGGTATATTGAGCGCAAGATCGCCAGAAATTTTTGTGTTCCAGCGTTTAGATGCTTATCGTTACGGTAGATAATTTTATACTCTTTATAAAGATTAATCCCCATAATAGAAACAGAAGCCAGGGTCCCAGCTTGCAACTCGCGGGTAACAGCTGATTCCACTACAATAGAAACGCCGAAGGAATTGGCGACAGCCTTTTTTACTGCCTCTGTACTGCCTAAATCTAAGGCTACATTTACATGGTTAATAACATCGCCCAGCTGACGTTCCAGGGCTTTCTGCGTTCCAGCACCCGGTTCCCCCACGACAAAGGGTTCCTTAAGGAGATCATTGATAGCGATGCTTCCTTGTTTGGCCCATGGATGTGATGGAGCGGCGATTAAGATGAGGGGCTCTTTTTTTAATAGCTCTATCTTTAATTTATTGTGGGAAGATAACTCGGCTTCAACCAATCCAATGTTTAATTCATAGTTGATGACCTTCTTTTCTATCTCGCTGGTCTTATCAATAACGACCTGCAATTTTAGTTGCGGGTAGTTTTGGCGGAAAAGCGTTAAAATCTGGGGAATCATATACACACCAATATTTTCACTGGCGCCAATAGCCAGGGAACCCCGTTCCAAGTTCCTAAACTCCAGCAAAGCATCAAAAGCCTCTGTAGCAGTGGTCAGCATTTTGGTGGCATAGTTATAAAGTACCCTACCTTCTTCCGTAAGGACGTATCTCTTATTTTGGAATTCAAGTAAAGGGCACTTATAAAAATCCTCCAGAGCAGCTATATGGGTAGAGATGGTTGGCTGGGAATATTGGAGGATATCCATAGCCTTAGACATAGTACCATTATCAGCTAGGCAAACAAACGTCTTTAAGAAATGCAAAAGATCCATTAATACCCCCCCTATCAGGAAAGATAATAGTATTATCTAAATAACCATATTGATATGGCACTACAACACTGATAGGATTTTTATTGGGAATACTAAGATTGAATCTATTATACTGGCATTATCTCGTCATTATCAAGATATCTGAAAGGAGAAGTCATAGTATGCAAGCAGACTTAAGATCCTTCTTGATGGAGTTAGAGGATGCGGGCAAGTTAGAGCGGGTTGCATTTTCAGTTGACCTTGCCGAAGTACCTACAAAAATGCATCAGGCAGAACGCGAAGGGAGAACTATAATTTTCGAAGCTATTAACGGCTATAACTATCCCCTCGTCTATAATATCCTGGGCGGGCGGGAGTTTCTGGCCCGGGCTTTTAAGTGCCAGTGTGAAGAGGTGGTACCGGAATTTATTCGACGTAGTAAAAAACCTATTGAACCAGAACTGATAGATAAGGCCCCGGTACAAGAAGAAATAGAGACGGCGGGGAACGGAAAGTTGAGCATAGAAAAGTTTCCTTTCCCGGTCCATAGTGCTAAAGATGCCGGCCGCTATATAACTGCTGGGATGGTAATCGCTAAAGACCTGGAGACCGGCATACGTAATGTCTCTATCAATCGCATGCAGTTAAAGGGGGCAGATCGGCTGGGGATAAGGATGATGCCCCCCCAACACCTGGGGGTCATTTACGCCAAAGCGGAGGAACTGGAGAAACCTCTGGAAGTGGCCGTGGCTATAGGTAACCATCCTTTAGACTTAATTGCTGCGACCACGAGTACTAGCCTGGGTGTAGATGAATTAGGGATCGCCGGTGGCCTGAGAGGCGAGGCATTAAAGGTAGTCAAATGTAAAACAGTAGATTTGGAAGTACCGGCCTTCGCCGAACTGGTCATCGAAGGGGAGGTTAGGCCATATGAACGAGAAGCCGAGGGGCCCTTTGGTGACTTTATGGGCTACTATGTTCCGGTGATGGATAATCATGTCCTCCACATCAAAGCAATTACTCACCGCAGGAACCCTATTCTGCAGACGATGATGGCCGGTTCCATTGAAGATACCCATCTCCTGGCCCTGTCCCGCGAAGCTAGGGTGTACGAAGCTGTTAAAGCTACTGGTACCGAGATTAAGGCCCTTAGTCTATGCCCCATGATTTTTACCTGTATCATTTCTATACGTAAAAGGTTTGCTGATGAGGCTAGAAACGTTATGATGGCGGCTTTTGGTAGCTATAGTTGGATGAAGATCTGCATCGTAGTTGACCATGATGTCAATGCCTTTGACATTGCTGACGTCTGGTGGGCAATATCTACCCGTTGCCGGCCTGATAAAGGAGTGCTGGTGATACCCGATGCCGTCGGTTTCCCCCGCGATCCCTATCAGATACACCAATCTAAACTGGGAATCGATGCCACCATTCCCTTGGGGGAATGGCAGGAATTTGAGCGCACTACTTTACCGGCAGGGAAAACTGTATAGACGAATTTATAAAAAGCAAGAAAGGCTGGCGAAGACAATGCCTAGTCGAAATATGTATGCGGAACCTTTTCGAATTAAAGCCATAGAAACAATCAAAGAAACTACCCGGTCTACTCGGGAGATGCTTATTAAGGAAGCCGGTTATAATGTGTTTAATTTGCGGGGAGAGGACGTCTACATCGACCTCTTAACCGATAGCGGGACGGCGGCTATGAGCGATAACCAGTGGGCGGGAATGATGCTGGGCGACGAATCTTATGCCGGCTGCAAAAATTTTTATCATTTGCGGGATGCAATAAATGATATAATGGGCTATAAGTATGTCGTCCCCACTCACCAGGGAAGGGCCGCTGAGAATATTTTGATGACTCTAATGGTTAAGGCCGGGCAACGGGTATTGGGGAACATGCATTTCGATACCACTGAAGGACATATCTTAATAAGAAACGCTAAACCAGTTAATCTTGTGATTCCTGAAGGAAAACAACCAGCTATCCACCACCCCTTTAAGGGTAATTTTGACCTGGAGAGGTTGGAAGCCGAGATTAAGCAGTTCGGGCGGGCGCAAATTCCTTTTGTCTTGATAACGGTAACCTGTAACAATAACGGGGGCCAGCCGGTTGCCATGGCCAACATTCGTGGGGTAAGGGAAATTGCGAGCCGTTATGGTATCCCCGTATATTTGGACGCCGCCCGTTATGCGGAAAACTGTTATTTTATCAAGATGCGGGAACCAGGTTACCAGGATAAATCTATAAAAGAGATCGCCCGGGAGATGTTCTCCTATGCCGATGGCTGTACCATGAGTGCCAAAAAAGACGCACTAGTTAACATCGGGGGCTTTTTAGCCTTCAAGGATGACCGCGAACTTTATGAGAAAGCGGTACAGGTTCAAATTACTTATGAAGGTTTTCGAACCTATGGTGGGCTGGCGGGCCGGGACCTGGAAGCAATAGCCCGGGGACTCTATGAGGGTATTGATGAAAGGTATTTGGAAAACCGCATCAGACAGGTAGCGTATTTGGGTGAGGAGTTACTGGCGGCCGGGATACCTATTATTGAGCCCCCTGGTGGTCATGGCATTTACGTGGATGTCAAGCGTTTCCTCTCCCATCTGCCGCAGGCAGCCTTTCCTGCCCAAGCCCTGGTTGTCGAGCTATATTTAGAAGCAGGTATTCGCGCCGTAGAACTCGGGACCTGCGCCTTTGGTTACCGGAACCCGGAGACTGGGGAAATGGTTTACCCGGAGATGGAATTAGTACGCCTGGCTATCCCTCGTAGGGTTTACACTGACCGGCACATGGACCTGGTGGTCAGGGCTTTTCGGGCTATTGCCGCCCGCAAGGAGCGAATACCAGGCCTGCGGCTAGTCTACGAGGCGCCGGTATTACGCCATTTTACCGCGCGCTTTGAGATGTTATCATTCCATCATTAAATTTCGGGAGGTGTTCATCAGTAAAACCTGACAGAGATACTTATTTGAAGTTACCGTTTCTTCAACAATTACTGGGAGGAGGAGTAAAATGCAAGACTCAATGTGGGACGTGTTAGTTCTGGGCGGCGGCCCGGCTGGTTGTTTTGCGGCCATCAAGGCCCGGGAAGCCGGGGCCGAAAGGGTTCTGTTAGTGGATAAGGGCTACGTGGGTAAAAGCGGCTGCGCCACTTTCGGCGCCGGTTCCTTCAAGGGTTTTATCCCCCAGGAAGACGACTATGAGCTATGGTTTAGTAAAGCCGTTGAAGAAGGCTACTACATGAATGACCAGGAATGGATTGAAATCCACCTGGCGGAAGTCTTCCACCGGGTTAAGGAACTGGAAAAATGGGGCGTTGAGTTTGAGAAAAACCCCGACGGTACCTACCGGCGGATCGAGGGGCAGGGTTCCTCGGAGATCCGGCCCATTAAAACCTTGATGTTTCATGGTCCTCAGCTAATGGACGTACTGCGCCGGGTTGTACTAAATGCCGGGGTGAAAATCCTGGATAAAGTCATGGTTACAGATCTCCTTCACGATAAACGTGAGCGGCAGGTGATCCGTGGTGCCCTGGGCTTTCACCTGGAAACCGGCGACCGTTACATCTTAAAGGCTAGAGCCGTGGTACTCTCTACCGGCGGCCAGAGCTATAAATCCCATTACGCCTATCATAAAATGGTTACCGGCGACGGCCACATTATGGGGCTTAAAGCCGGGGCTGAACTGATGAATTATGAATATACCCTGCACCATCTTTCCTACGCTGGTTTTGACACTACCGGGATGAACGTCATCCAGGGCCTGGGAGCCCTATTTGTCAACCGGCAGGGGGAGCAATTTATGGGCAGATATGACCCTGAACATAAGGACCACGGTAGTTTAAACCGCATCTCCGCCGCCATGGCCATGGAGGTGCGGGATGGTAGGGGACCCCTGTATATGGATTTTTCCAGCTACACCCGGGAGGATGTAGAACTTTTTGCCCGTGTCTTGCCCATTCTTTACCGCGCCTTTGAACGGGGGGGCATTATTAAGGACGGCCAGTTTGTCAAGAAGAAACTTGAATGGGTTTCGGTTATGTCCGGCAATGTGGGCTTCGGCGGCGGCCTGCGCATTGACACCTCCTGCCGCACCACCCTGGAGGGGCTATTCGCCGCCGGGGATGCTACCTGCGGGCCCTCAGCAGGCGTAGAGGGTTTCTGTGCCTATGCTATTCCCTTCGCCACTACTTCCGGGGCGCGGGCCGGCCATTTTGCCGCCCTGTATGCCCGCGATGCCATAGGAGTAGCTATCGACGAAGATGAAGTAGCAGCACTTTCCTGGCATACCCTGGCCCCCTTAAGGACACCCGCAGGCATCGAGCCTGATCATATTGTCCTAAAAGTACAGGAAACTATTTTCCCAATGGAAGTCTACATCTTACGCCATGAGAGTACCCTGCAAAAGGCCCTAAATGCTATCCTCTGGCTCAGGGAAAACGAACTACCTGATGTGAAGGCTTATGATTACCACTACCTGCGCATGGCCCTGGAAGCTCGTAATATGGTCCTCTGTGCGGAAATGTTTTTACGAGCCGCCCTTTTACGTACGGAGAGCAGGGGTTCCCACCTCCGCCTGGATTACCCAGAAATGAACAACATTGACTGGTTGAAGTGGATTGTAATTCAGGAAAGGAATGGCGAGTTAACCTTCCGCACGGAAGACATACCCGTGGAACGGTACCGGCTTAAAGCGCCACCAACGCTGGTCAAACACCCGGTTATAGCCGCCATAGAAAATAATGTCCGGGAGGGTTGAGTAATGGGCATCAGGAAAATCGATTATGAAGTTTGCGATGGCTGCCGGCAATGTACTAGAATCTGCCCAGAAGACGTCCTGCGTTTTGACCAAGAAAACCATAAACCCCTCATACAATATTTAAGAGACTGCCAGGCCTGTTTTTTATGTGAGATTTACTGTCCCCGGCAGGCTATCTACGTTACACCCTACCGGGAACGCCGGGCTGTTATGCCCTGGTAATAAAAGGCGCTCACAAGGGTAAGCGAAGTCGCTCTGCCGCTTGCCCCTTAGAAACACGAGTGCGAGGCTTCATGTTAAGGACGAGGGCAAAATATCGTTTCACTCACACGAAACAGCGAAGAATCTAAAAAATGAGGTGAAACAAGATGAATACCCAATCCGCTCAGGAAAATATTTATAGCCGCCAGTGGTTATTTCTAGCAATGGTATTTCTGTTTAATTTGATAACCATTCTGGACCGGGTAAACCTTTCCGTAGTAGCCCCAAATATAATGAAGGAATTTAACTTCGGGCCGGCTGCTATGGGCCTGGCCATGTCGGCCTTTTTTTGGCCCTATACTATTTTCCAGATCCCAGCAGGGTATTTTCTCGATCGCACCGGGCTAAAAAAAGGACTTAGCTGGACTTTTGTCAGTTGGGGTATTGTAACTATGCTAACCGGGGCGATTAACGGACTTACAATGTTGATTATTATGCGCATAGCTTTAGGAATTGGCGAGGCAGCCATCTATCCCGGTAACGTAAAATTTATCAATATGTGGTTCAAGCAAAACCAAAGGGCCCTGGCCATGGGCTTTTTGTCCGCGGCTGTTAATGTGGGCCTGGCCGGTTCGACATGGTTGGTTTCCCGTATCGTATTCCATCTCGGCTGGCGGATTATGTTTCTGGTAACCGGTTTAATCACCCTGGCCTTTATACCTTTATGGTACCTGCTTTATCGCGAGAATTTTAGCCCTAAAAACGCAGCCTCCAGGGTTGCGATCAGCAACACAAAATTAACCGCCTTGCTCCGGGAGCGGAATATTATCGGACTCACCATAGGCTATTTTGGCACCAACTATAGCCTCTTTTTCTTTCTTACCTGGCTGCCTACTTATTTCGAAACCAAATGGCATTTAAATTTACTACAGAGTGGCGCCTTCTCCTCCCTGGTCTTCTTAACCGGGGCCTTTGGTAAACCCCTGGTGGGGGGATTGTGTGATTATCTAATCAAGCACGGCTGGTCAGGAACAGCGTCGCGCAAGTTTTTCTTAATAACCTTGAACCTCGTGGCAGCGTGCATAGCCATTGGCGCTTTTGTTCCCAACCCGGTGTTGGCCGTAATCCTGTTCTCTATTGCAGAAATTACCGGTCAGGCTAGTAGCGCCATTTGCGGGGCCACAGCAGCCGACATATCTCCTCGGCCTATTGCCGCCCAGGTGGGGGGTATTATGAATATGGCGGCAGGTCTGGGGGGGATTATTGCTCCGGCCTTAACCGGCTTTCTCCTGGCGACGACTAAAAGCTTTTACTGGCCATTAATAATAGCGGGAGCATGGATGATTGTCTCGGCCTTGGCCTTTGCTTTTATCCTAGGTAAAATTGAGCCCCTTAACGTCCCGGAGCGGGGGGTAAGCATGCAGGAAAGTGTTTAAACCTCAAGGCGACCCTTGATAGTATGCTATAAGTGATCCAGGTGAGGGAATAAAACTCAATCATTAATACCCAGAAGACGGGAGACCTAAAACTGGGGTAGGTAGTAATTAGTTTTACGCGAGGAAGTGGAGATTAATGCATAGGATAGCGAGCGTTTGCCAGATGTGCAGCGGGCAGTGCGGCATCTATGTGCTGGTCGAAAATGGTGCCATCATCGACCTGGAGGGAATCCCGGACCACCCGGTAAGTAAAGGGTTTATCTGTGCAAAAGGCAAAGCCGGTAAAGAGCTGGTAACCGACCCCCGGCGGGTGCGTTATCCTTTAAAGCGAATCGGCGGGCGCGGAGAAGGGCGCTGGCAGCGGGTCTCCTGGGAAGATGCCCTGGGGGAGATAGCCGAACGATTGCTGGCCATTAAAGACGCCTACGGGCCACGGGCCATCGCCTACCACCGCGGCCATGCCTCGGAGTGGGAGAGCAACTGGGATTTCGTCATCCGCTTTATGAACGTCCTGGGTTCGCCTACCCTGTCTACCAATAACCACCTCTGTCATGTCCCTCGTATGCTGGCCCACCGCCTCACCTATGGTGCCATGCCGGCCCCTGACTACGAGCAGGCGCAGTGCATTCTCCTTTGGGGGACCAACCCCGCCGCCTCCCGGCCCTATAACGCCGCTCGGATACTAGCCGCCAGGGAACGGGGCGCCCTATTAATAGTCGTCGATGCCCGCCGTAACGAAATAGCAGCAATGGCTGATCTTTTTCTCCAAGTACGACCGGGGAGTGATGGGGCATTAGCTCTCGGGATGCTAAATATCATTATCCAGGAAAAACTTTATGATCAAGGGTTTACAGAAAGTTGGACCATTGGTTTAGAGCGACTTGCAGAATTGGTCAAGGATTACCCGCCGGAACGGGTAGAAGAGTTAACCCGGGTGCCTACCGAATTAATTATTAAGGCGACCAAACTTTATGCCACCACTAAACCAGCGTGCCTACAGGATGGCAACGGTCTAGATCAGCACACTAATGTGGTCAACACTACCAGGGCTATAGCCTGCCTGCGGGCTCTGACCGGGAATCTTGATATACCCGGCGGCAACGTTTTCCTATCAGGGTTCAGGACTGCTAATTTAACCCTGGGTTACTTAAAACCCGAGCTTTCCCCTTTACTAGGCCAATACCCCCTCCTGGGTCAGGGCCGCTACGCCATGGTTACCCCACCGATCCTGTTGCAGGCGATAGCCGCCGGGGAGCCGGAACCGGTGCACGCCCTTATCGTCCAGGGGGCGGCACTGGTGGCCAGCAGCTCCGATTCCCGACGGGTTGCCGCAGCCTTAAAGAAGCTAGATCTGCTGGTAGTCCATGAGCAGTACCTGACCCACACCGCCTTACTCGCCGATTTCGTCCTTCCCGCCAGCTCATATCTGGAACGCTATCTACTTTATACCTACTTCGCGGTGACCATGGCTGATGGTGAAGATTACCATGTGGTTTATTTGCAGCGGCCGGTCTGTCAGGTAGGCGAGTGCCGGACGGACCAGGAGTTCATCTTCGCCCTGGCCCGCAAGCTCGGCTTCGGTGCGGCTTTTCCCTGGTCCACCAACCTGGAGGCCCTCCGGGATTTACTGGCTCCCACTCCGGTGACGGTAGAGGAATTAATAGCTAATCCCTGGGTGTTGGTACCGGCCGGGAAAAGGATGTACCGTAAGTATATGAACTCCGGCTTTGCCACCCCATCTGGGAAGGTGGAGCTGTGGTCCCAGACCTGTGCCGCTCATAATTACGACGGCCTGCCGGTTTTCCGCGAACCGGCGGAGAGTCCTTACAGCACTCCGGAGAAATACGCCCGTTTCCCGCTCATCGCCAATACCGGTTTAAGGCTGGCGGAATATACGCAAACAATGTTCCGTACCCTGCCCAGCCTATATAAAGAGATGCCGCAACCCTGGGTAGAAATCCACCCCCAGACTGCGGCTCAGTATGGTATAGCCAACGGGGATACGGTTATAGTGGAATCCGAGCGTGGCCAGGTAAAACTCCGCGCCCGGGTAACCACTGATGTCTTGCCGGAGGTACTTTTCTTAAGTTACGGCTGGGGCCAGCCCTACGCAGTTGGGCTTGATGATCAAGTCAGTGCTGGAGCTGACGCCAATGCCGGCGCTGGCACTGACGCTACCGGCGCCAACACCTATGGCGATGCTGGTGGGAGTGCCCGCCTGAACCAATCCAATCTTTGTTCGCCTTTGCCCATCGGCAGGTGCCACGATGCTGACGCCAGCGCGAATGCTAACTTGAACCTGCTGACAGACGGCGCTCATTTTGACCCCATCTCCGGCACCACCGCCAACCGGTCGATCCTGGTACGCCTCCGGAAGATATAATACCATGTGTTGGCATAGAAGGTTGGCATAGAAGCCTAACTAACGCCCTGGAGAGGGCGCTTTTTTTGTATCAGCATTGGTCACTGCAGCTGCGTGTAGGTGTAGCCGCCGATGCGCCGTTAGTGGTATAATAAAGGGTAAAGTAGGGGATTTTTACGCGTTGACTTAAAATTTCACGTTGAAAGGGTGATAAAGGCCGAATGGAAAGTTTAAATCTCGACCTTAACCAGGTGATTACACACACTTTGGCCGAAGGTGGCTTTGCTTCTGAGAAGGAAGCCACACGTGAGGTTTCTTTAATGGTTGCCCTTACGAAGATTAGTAGATATGAACGGGAATGTGCAAAATTTAAGAAGAAGTATGGCCAGTCGTTCCAAGAGTTTCAACGTAAAGTAAATAGTGTTGTTGGCGCAGAAGCCTTTGAAGAAGAAAACGACTTAATGGATTGGGAGTTTGCAGAAGATGCCCTTGCCTTGTGGCAGAAGCGATTAGGGGTCTTAAAGAATGCATATCGGTAATATATTAAAATCGTTTTCAGATATCATTGCCCACTTGGAAGTGTTATGCTTTGAAGTTGAGGGCAACGACAGCTCCCTGTAAATGGAGATTACCTTTAATGACGGAAGTAAACTCCATGTACGGGACTACATTTTTGATGCCCAGAGACGAAAATATGCCTATCACTGGCAGGATAAGGATGATAAACTGCTGGTTCGATGGGATAATGTGCCGCATTGGCCAGAGATTGAAACCCACCCCCATCATAAGCACTTTTATGACGAGAAAAAAGTACTAGCCTCGTCAGAAACAGATTTAAATGAAGTCCTTACCGCCATTCATACCCGAATGAAAGGCGGTCGTTAACAACTAACGCCCTCAGGGGCGCTTTTTTATGCCCGGATGTCCGGTATAATAGAGCTGGAGGGCCTTATAGGGCTCATAGAGCATTTTTGTTGCATAAGTTCAGCAAACAGGTTATGATAAGAGTAAATTTCGTTGCCGAAAAGGGGGATTAAAATGCCGCGGCCACCTATATGCCGGCGGGTAGAGTTCCTGCCGGGGGTTACCTATTTTAAACCGGCAGCCATACCCCTGCGAGACCTGGAAGAGGTTGTCCTGGCGGTGGAGGAACTGGAGGCCATCCGCCTAAAGGATAAAGAGGGTTTGGAACAGGAGGATTGTGCCGTCCGCATGGGCGTCTCCCGGCCGACCTTTGTGCGGATCTTGAACGCCGCCCGGGATAAGGTTGCCGACGCCCTGGTTAACGGTAAAGCCATCCGGGTGGAGGGCGGGTGCTACCGCCTGGTGGGACAAAAGGTACGCTGCCGTCATTGCGGTCACGAGTGGGAACCCGAAGCGGTAGAGGAGGGCGCCTGCCCACGCTGCGGGAGCAGGGAGCTGGCCGGCCGGGGCGCCGGCCCGGGCCGGGGTCGCTGCCACCGTCACGGGCACGGTCCTTACGGAAGGGTTGATACGCCCACAGTCTCCCCAGATGCAGAACTACCGGAAGAATAACCCGTAGGAGTACTATGTAAGTTCTGCGATAAATATTAATTGACATATGACCGCAAAAGGAGCATAATAATAGCTAATAGCAAGACGATCATATCAACGAGGTGAGAGATCTTGGCCAACGAAGCCTGCGAGACCTGTAACCCGGAAACCTGTGAATCCAGTACTTGTGAAGCTAAAAAGCCGGGCCGGGTCCCGCCCCACGAACTTACCCATATCAAGCATGTTATCGGCGTCATGAGCGGCAAGGGCGGTGTCGGTAAATCCTCCGTTACGGCCCTGCTGGCGCTGGCTTTAAAAGAGGAAGGCTACCGGGTGGGTATTTTGGATGCCGATATTACCGGGCCCAGCATTCCCCGTATCTTTGGCCTGCACCGCCCACCCGAGGGTACGGCCAATGGGATGATCGCGCCGGAGAGCGCGGGGGGCACCAGGATCATGTCCCTGAATCTCCTGCTGCCCCACGAAGACGACCCAGTCATCTGGCGCGGTCCCCTGATTGGCGGGGCTGTGAAGCAGTTCTGGACCGACGTTATCTGGGGTGACCTGGATTACCTCCTGGTGGACCTGCCGCCGGGAACCGGTGACGCCCCCCTGACGGTCCTCCAATCCCTGCCCCTGGACGGCCTGATCATCGTCAGTTCACCCCAGGAACTGGCCCACATGGTGGTCCGTAAGGCCGTGAAGATGGCCACCATTATGAACGTCAAGATCTTGGGTTTGTTGGAGAATATGAGCTTTGCCCGCTGCCCTGAGTGCGGCCGGGAGATCTATATCTTTGGTCCCAGCCGCGCCGAAGCAGCGGCGGCTGAAGCCAGTATCCCCCTGCTGGGCACCCTGCCCCTGGATCCGGAGCTGACAGCCCTGAGCGATAATGGCCGGGTCGAGGAGTACCACGGGCCCTTGCTGACCCGGGCCAGGGAATTGGTGCAAAAGATAACGGCCGGGCAGTAGTAAGTTTTTCCGGTATTAGACGGCTCCACAAACTATCTCTAGGCCAGGCGACTTTGAGCAGCGGCGGGAATATTTTCAGCTCTGGGGATGTCAGATTCCCGGGGCTTTTTATTATATAAATCCTCTTCTTACAGGCACGGGTAATACTGGCAACCAGATCGACAAGTATAGGCGTGTTCTCCAGCTTTCGCTCCTGATCGATCAGCCAGATGGTTTCCTCCCGGCAGGTTGCCGTATAAATTTCCCGATTCCAGGATAAGTTAGAAAGCGTAGTAAAAAAGTCAACTTTAGCGTTGACATTTCCCGAGTGGGTTGCTAAGATATTATTACCGAGGAAATCAGTAGGGATTGGAGGTGATAGGGTGAAACTCTCGACTCGAGGTGAGTATGGCCTCCGGGCCATGTTTGACCTGGCCCAGCACTACGGCGAGGGTCCGATACCCATTAAAAGTGTGGCCGAGCGGCAGGATATTTCCGAGCACTACCTGGAACAATTGATTGCCGCCTTGCGGAAAGCCGGGCTGGTCAAGAGCGTACGCGGCGCCCAGGGGGGATATATCCTCAGCCGGGAGCCCGAGGAGATTACCGTGGGTGATATCATCCGGGTTTTGGAGGGCCCTATTGCCACGGTAGACTGCCTGAACGTTGGCGAGGGTGAGAGTTGTGAACGGGCCGAGACCTGTGTCACCAGGGGTATCTGGGAAAAGGTCCGGGACAGTATCAGCGACGTCCTGGATAGTTTTACCCTGGCGGATATGGTAGCCAAGGCCAGTCAAATGCGTCAAAACAGTAAATACTATATGTATTACATCTGACGGAAAAGGGTGAACGCAATGCGCAGGGTTTATCTTGATCATAGTGCTACCACGCCGGTCAGGCCGGAAGTCCTGGAGGCTATGTTACCCTTTTTAAAGGACGAGGCCTTTGGCAATCCTTCCACCATTTACAGCTACGGCCGCGAGGCCAAGAAAGCCCTGGACGAGTCCAGGGAAAAAGTAGCCAACCTGATCAGTGCCCGGCCGGAGGAGATCTTTTTTACCAGCGGTGGAACCGAGGCCGACAACCTGGCCCTCATCGGCGCGGCCGCGGCCAATGAGAAGAAAGGCCGCCATATTATCACCTCCAGCATTGAGCACCACGCCGTTTTGCATACAGCCCAGTACTTGCTGCGCCACGGCTTTAAAGTGACCTTCCTACCGGCGACCCCGGAGGGTCTGGTCCGCGTGGAGGATGTGGAAAAGGCCATTACCGATGAAACCATCCTCATCAGCGTGATGCACGTCAATAATGAGGTAGGCACCATCCAGCCCATCAAGGAGATAGGCAAACTCGCCCGGGAGCGGGGGATTATCTTCCATTCCGATGCTGTCCAGAGCGCAGGCAAAATACCGGTTAATGTCGACGAACTGGGTGTTGACTTATTATCGGTTTCGGGGCATAAGATCTACGGTCCTAAGGGCATTGGCTGCCTCTATATCCGCAAAGGGACCAGAATCAACCCTATCCTTTACGGCGGTGCCCAGGAGCGCAAGCGCCGGCCGGGGACAGAGAACATGCCCGGCATCGTCGGCTTCGGCCGGGCGGCCGAACTGGCCGGCCAGGAACTGGCGAGCGAGATGGAGCGCCTGCAGGGCCTGCGGGACAAGCTGATTGACGGTATTATGAGCCGCATTGAGGATGTCCAGTTAAACGGCGACCCCCGGCAGCGGGTGGCCACCAATGCTAATTTCAGCTTCCTTTATGTTGAAGGTGAATCCTTACTCTTGAGCCTGGACATGAAGGGCATCTGCGCCTCCAGCGGCTCAGCTTGTACCTCCGGATCCCTGGATCCCTCCCACGTCCTGCTGGCCATGGGGATCCCCCACGAGGTCGCCCACGGCTCGGTGCGCATGACCCTGGGCCGCGACAATACGGAAGAGGATATCGACTACGTCCTGGAGGTTATGCCGGCGATAGTAGCCCGCCTGCGTTCCATGTCGCCTCTATACAACCAGGCCAGCAGCCGCTAACCAATTGGCAGAAACTTATTTTTGGAGGAGTGAGCAAGGTGTATACAGAAAAAGTCATGGACCACTTCACCAATCCCCGCAATGTCGGCGAGATTGAAAATCCTGACGGCGTCGGCCAGGTCGGCAACCCGGTCTGCGGCGACATTATGCGCCTTTATATTAAAGTCGACGATGGGATCATCAAGGACGTCAAGTTTAAAACCTTCGGCTGCGGGGCTGCCATCGCCACCAGCAGCATGGTGACGGAATTGGTCAAGGGCAAGACCCTGGACGAAGCCCTGAAGATCAGCAACGCTGCCGTAGCCGAAGCTCTGGATGGCCTGCCGCCCCAGAAGATGCACTGTTCCAACTTGGCCGCCGATGCCCTGCATGCAGCCATCAAAGATTACCAGGCCAGGCAACAAAAGGCTTCTTAAGCCGGGCCTTGCTTACCGGCTGCCTTACCTGGTAACGATCCATACCAGGATACTTATGCCCGGTACTCACACGAGAATAGTAAATAAAGAGGTAGACTTCAATTAGAAACCGGCAGCTGCCGGTTTCTACCAGCTCTAACTTCCAACCTCCCACTTCTCACTTCTATATTATGGGGGTGACCACAGCGTCTCGCAAGGAAAAGGTAATGGTGGCCATGAGCGGCGGCGTGGATAGCTCCACGGCCGCCGCCTTGCTAAAGGAAGCTGGTTACGAGGTAATTGGCGTCACCCTGGCCCTTTGGCCTGAGGATGCCCCGCCCCCGCCGGGGGAAAGCGGCTGTTGCAGCCTTCGGGCCGTCGACGACGCCCGCCGGGTGGCCAACATCCTGAATATACCCTATTATGTCCTTAACTTTCGTGACCTCTTTGAACACGAGGTCATCGATTATTTTGTCGCTTCCTATCTGGAGGGAGAAACCCCCAACCCCTGTATCGCCTGTAACCGGCGTATCAAATTCGGCGCCCTCCTGGCTAAGGCCCGGGCCCTGGGGATGGACTATATTGCCACCGGCCATTACGCCCGGCGCTGGTATGATCAGGAAAAGGGACGTTACCTGCTAGCCCGTGCCCGGGATGACAGTAAAGACCAGAGCTATGCCCTTTACACCTTTACCCAGGAGCAGCTCGCCCATACCCTACTGCCCCTGGGCGATTATTTAAAAACCGAGGTGCGGGAAATAGCCGCCCGCTACGGCCTGCCGGTGGCCCGGAAGGCCGAATCCCAGGAGATCTGTTTCGTCACCCAGGGAGATTACCGCGACTACCTGCAGCAACGCACCGGCTCAACCATCAAGCCCGGTCCCATCCTGGATACTACCGGTCGAGTTTTGGGCCGGCACCGGGGTTTACCCTTCTACACCATCGGCCAGCGTAAAGGTCTGGGCCTGGCTTTGGGCAAACCCTGTTTTGTCGTCGCCCTGGACCCCCAACGCAATGCCGTAATCGTCGGTGATAAAGAAGATCTTGAGCAGCGTGTTCTTTATGCCCGGAACAATAACTATATCCCCTGGAGCGAACCGCCGGCAGAAGCCCGGGTGCAGGCTAAAATTCGCTACCGCGCTCCTGAGGCGGCAGCCACCCTTTATCCACTACCAGATGGCCGGACCAGGCTGGAATTTGATGAACCCCAGCGAGCCATCACCCCGGGCCAGGCTGTAGTTTATTACCAGGACGACCTGGTGGTAGGCGGGGGAACCATTGAAAATGTGGCCCCGGGGAAATAGTTGTGCCTGAAGAGAGTCCGCGCATGGCCTTAACCTTCCACGGTTATACTAGGGAAGGCTATCTTTTTTATGGAGGTTTAGTTATGCCTAAGGGGAGGGAAGTGGTAGGCCTGCCGGTTATCAGCCGGGACCGGGGGGAAGAACTGGGTCGCATCCAGGATCTTTATTTTGACGAAAGCGGTGGTAACCTGAAGGCTATCCTCCTGGCCGACGGCGGCTGGCTGCGGCAGCCCCGGGTAGTTGACTTCAGCCGGCTAGAGGCCCGGGGCACTGACGCCTTTATGGTCAGCGACGCCGGGACGGTTGTGCACGAACCGCCCCCCGGGACTAGGCGCTGGCAGGAACTGAAAGGCCTGCGCCTGATCAATTCAGCCGGCCAGGAACTGGGGCTGGTCGAGGACCTGGTGATAGAGCTGCCCTCCGGCCAGGTTAAGGCCTTGGAGGTCTCCACCGGCCTGGTCAACGACCTCCTCGACGGCCGCAAAGAGCTGCCCCTGACCGGTCCGGTCAATTGGGGCGAAGATACAGTAATCATGGCGTAAACAAATTTTGTGAAGGGAGCGAAGGTCATGCTCAATTGCCCCCACTGCGGGAGTAAAGCCATTGGTAAAATCGGCACTGACCAGTACTACTGCTGGGATTGTTTTGTGGAGTTCAATAATCGCCGGGAAGTTTTCAACGTCGCTGAGGATGGCAGCCTGCTGAGCCTGGAAGGGCAGGGGAGTTAGGATGGCCCTGGGTTTTTGGCGCGGTTTTCTGGCGGGCGGCGTCGTCGGGGCCATTGTCGGCAGTATTAACCGTTACCGGATGGAAGCTGCGGAACAACCGGTAGTTAACCCGCCGGCAGAGGTGCGCGTTCCGGTCCGACCCCGGGGCGTAATCCGGCGCCGTCACCCTTAAGCGATTAACCAATGACGGCAGCACGAACCCTGCGTATCTGGCGCCTGGCCGGGGCCGGCCTCTTCCTGGCCGGGGCTTTATTTTTTCTCTACCGGGTCCGTCCGGTATTGACGCCCTTTATCCTGGCGGCTCTGCTGGCGTACCTGTTGAAACCGGCCGTGGCGGCCCTGGAGAAACGGGGTTGGTCACGCCCCCGGGCTATCCTGACCCTTTACCTTTGCATCATCGCCCTGTCCTTGCCGGTATTCTTCTTTGTCTTACCGCAACTGGTGCGGGAGTTAAATGAATTCATCACCCAGCTGCCCGGTTTCACGGCCGAAATCGAGGGCCTGATCCAGGGCTTTTACCAGCGTTACCACCAGGCGGCTCTGCCGGCCGGCCTGCGCCAGCTGGTTGATGAAACCATAGTTAACGTCAGCACTGCCCTGCAGCAGGGGGCCCGCCACGCCGTCCAGGCCCTGGTTGATCTTTTAACCGGGCTGGCCAGTTTTCTCCTGGCACCGGTCCTGGCCTATTACCTGCTACGGGATAGTGAAGAAATCGGCCGCGCAGCCATTCACCTGCTGCCCCTCCAGCTCAAGGAGGACGTCCTGGGCCTGTGGGCCGAGATTGACCAGGTCCTGACCGGTTTTATCCGCGGTCACCTGCTGGTATCCCTCATCGTCGGCTTTTTGACAGGGGTGGGCCTGGCCCTGGTTGGCTCGGAATACGCCGTCATCCTGGGAATAGTCGTCGGCCTGGCCGATTTGATCCCCTACTTTGGACCTTTAATTGGTACGGTGCCCGTTCTGGCCCTCTCCCTGCTGGCCTCGAAAAAGGCGGCTGTCCTGGCCCTGGTAGTCATGCTGGTCGTCCAGCAGATTGAAGGCAGCTTCCTGGCCCCCCGCATCCTGGGAGCCAGCGTCGGCCTCCACCCCCTGGTAATCATCTTCGCCCTCCTGGCCGGCGGGGAACTCTGGGGTGTAGCCGGTCTTATCCTGGCCATACCCTTAACGGCCATCGGCTGCATTGTGGTGAAGTTTATCTGGGCGCGTCTGGTTAGTAGTTAAATTTTTGGGCGGTTAGCAGGAATTTTGCCAGGGATGTGGAATTTAAATATAGGTTAAAAAGGCGGCTGACAGTCAAAGTAAGTTTAATCAAGGAAACCAGATGGGGGGAAAATACGAATGAGTGATGCTGCCATTGCCCAGATTAAGGCCGAGGTGGCCTGGTACCGGGGGGACATAATCCAGTTCCTGAAGGATATTGTGGCCATCCCCAGTCCCAACGGCGATATCAAGGCCGTAGCCGAGCGTATCGGCCAGGAGATGCAGAAACTGGGTTTTGACGATGTCTTCCTGGACAGCATGGGCAATATCGTCGGCCGGATCGGCAACGGCCCCAGGGTGCTTCTCTACGACAGCCATATTGATACCGTAGATATCGCCGCTTCCGACCAGTGGCAGTGGGATCCTTACAAGGGTAAGGAAGAGAACGGGATTTTTTACGGCCTGGGGGCCGGGGACGAGAAGAATTCCACCCCGGGCATGGTCTACGGCCTGAAGATTATCAAGGACCTGGGCCTGGCCGCGGATTATACCCTTTACTACTTCGGCAATATCGAGGAGATCTGCGACGGCGTGGCCCCCAATTCCCTGGTGGTCACCGATAAGATCAAACCGGACTTCGTTATTATCGGTGAGCCGACGAAGATGAACATCTATCGCGGTCACCGCGGCCGGGTGGAGCTCAAGGTTACCACCAAGGGTCGCACCTGCCACGCCAGCGCCCCGGAGCGCGGGGTCAACGCTGTCTACAAGATGGCGGAGATTATCAAAGGCATCAGCCAGATGGGCGACGAATTCATCGACGATCCCTTCCTGGGCAAGGGGTCAATAGCCGTCACGGACATCCACTGCAAGACGCCGTCCATCAACGCCTTGCCTGACGAGTGCTTTATCTACCTGGACCGGCGTTTGACCTTCGGCGAGACCCAGGAGATGGCCGTCGAGCAGGTGCGTAAGGTGGCCGAACCCCACGGCGGCCAGGTTGAGGTCCTGAAGTTCGACGAACCCAGCTATACCGGTTTTGTCTTCCAAGTCGACAAGTATTTCCCGGCCTGGGCCCTACCCGAGGATCACCTCCTGGTCAAGACCGGCCTGGAAACCTACCAGCGGGTTTTTGGCCAGCCCACCGGCGTCGGCAAATGGGTCTTCAGCACCAACGGCACCTACTGGATGGGTAAAGCCGGCATTCCCGCCATCGGCTTCGGCCCCGGCGACGAGGTCTACGCCCACAGCGTCCTCGACCAGGTGCCCATCGAAGACGTCGTCCGTTCCACCGAGTTTTACGCCTTCTTCCCCACGGTTTTGCGGGAGATGCTGGTGAAATAAGGGAACCCCTGGCCCCTCACAGCGAGGGGCTTTATTTTTCTATCTGGAAAAATGCCGCCAGAAGGGTAAAATAGGAGTAGAGGTGATTGCTATGAGCGGGGTAGAAAAACCCTTATTTGAACGGGCCGATTTTTGGGAGGAGGCCTGGCGGGAGGAGCACCGTAACTCCCTTTATGGTAGGCGCCTGCCGGAGCGGGATGGCACCAGTTACTGGAACCGGCGTGCCGGTCACTTTGCCTGCCAGACCGGCGGCGAGGAGGGTAAACACCGGGTGGCGGAGATCCTGCACTGGCTGGGGCACCACGGGGGCCTGGAAAAGGACCTGGAGGTCCTGGACATTGGCTGCGGCATCGGCAACTACGCCCTGCCCCTGGCCCGCCGGGCAAAGCGGGTGGTGGCCCTGGACCCGGCGGCGGAGATGCTGGCCATCCTGAAGGAAAAGGCCGTGGCCGAGGAAGTGAACAACATCGAACCGATCCAGATGGCCTGGGAGGAGGTGGACCTGGAGCAACAGAGCTGGCGGGGGGCCTTTGACCTGGTCCTGGCTCTGATGAGCCCGGGGATCAAGGATGCTGCTACCCTGCAGAAGATGATGGCAGCTTCTCGAGGGGCCTGCTTTTTGGCCGGCCACCTGCGCCAGGAGATTAGCGGCCGCCGGGAACTCTGGCAGGAGCTGCTTGGCGGGGAAATGCCTCCCATACCGGCCGACGTCCTTTACATCTTCCATCTCCTTTACGCCTGGGGCTACAACCCCTCCCTGGACCTGGAGCACAAGGTGAGCACCAGGGAACTGGAACCGGACCAGGCCATCGAAGAGCTGGAGATCTTCTTTTATCCTCACCTGGACTTGACGCCGGAAGTACGTCGGGTGATCGGCGACCATGTCCGCGCCCACACCGTCAACGGCCGCTATCCCTCCCGCCGGGAAATGACGGCAGCTTATCTTGCCTGGCGCGTGAACCTTCATTGACAAGCTTCACCGCTTCAGGTATAATGTAGAAAAATTTAGCGGGAGAAACCTCGTTCACCGCCCCGAGGCGGGGGCGAGGTTTAGTTTTGACGAGGAGTTGAACTTTTTTGACGGGGGACGAACTCCGGGAGAGATTTCTAAACTTCTTTGCCAGCAAGGGTCACACCATCGTACGCAGTTCCTCCCTGGTTCCGGCCAACGATCCGACCTTGCTTTTTACCAACGCCGGGATGGTGCAGTTTAAAGACGTCTTCTTGGGCTTGGACCGGCGACCCTTTTCCCGGGCCACCACCGCGCAGAAGTGCGTCCGCGCCGGCGGCAAGCATAACGACCTGGACACCGTCGGCCGGACGGCCCGGCATCATACCTTTTTTGAGATGATGGGTAACTTTTCCTTCGGTGACTACTTTAAGCGCGAGGCCATTACCTATGCCTGGGAATTCTTGACCCGGGTAATTGAACTACCACCGGAGCGCCTGTGGGTCACTATTTACCAGGACGACGACGAGGCCTTTCACCTCTGGCAGGAGATCACCGGCCTCCCGGCAGCCAAGATCGTCCGCATGGGAGAGAAGGATAACTTCTGGGCTATGGGGGATACCGGCCCCTGCGGGCCCTGCAGCGAGATTATTTACGACCGCGGCCCGGAGCACGCCTGCAGCGGCGACCCCTGCGCCCTGGGGGCCTGCGACTGCGACCGCTGGCTGGAAATCTGGAACCTGGTTTTCATGCAGTATGAGCGGGACAGCGACGGCAACCTGTCCCCCCTGCCGCGGCCAAGTATCGATACCGGCATGGGCCTGGAGCGGGTGGCGTCGGTGCTGCAGGGCGTCGACAGCAATTTTGATACTGACCTGATTGCTCCTTTAATTAGAGCTGTAGAAGAGATTACCGGCCGGACCTACGATCCGGGGGCGGGCGGCTTCCCCTTCCGGGTAATCGCCGACCACGCTCGCTCCTGCACCTTCCTCATTGCCGACGGCGTCCTGCCCGGCAATGAAGGCCGCAGCTACGTCCTGCGCCGGATCTTAAGGCGGGCGGCCCGCTTCGGTAAGGCCCTGGGCGTTGACGAGCCTTTCCTCTACCGCCTGGTGCCTACGGTGGTGGCGATCATGGGCCGGGCCTACCCCGAAGTGGCGGAACAGCAGGAGCACATTACCCGGATCATTGAACAGGAAGAAGTTCGTTTCCACGAAACCTTGAACGACGGTTTAAAGGTTTTAAACGGCATCCTGGCCCGGGCGCGGCAGGAAGGCCGGGCGGTCATTAACGGCCAGGAAGCCTTTACCCTCTATGATACTTATGGTTTCCCCCTGGATTTAACGGAAGAGATTGGTGCCGAGGCCGGTTTCAAGATTGACCGGGCTGGCTTCGATCAGGCCATGGCCGCCCAGCGGGAGCGGGCCCGGGCCGCCCGGGAAGACGTTAAGGCCTACGATTTTGCCCTGGCCTTTGCCGGTGCCCTGGCGGATATCGGTGGCACTGCCTTTACCGGCTACGACCGGCTGGAGGACCGGGGCACAGTTTTGGCCCTGTTCCGGGAGGGCGAGAGGGTAACCTCCCTGGAGGCTAAGGCTGGCGGGTACGCAGTCCTGGATCGCACCCCTTGCTACCCGGAAGGCGGCGGCCAGGTGGGGGACCAAGGCGCATTACAATGGCCCGGCGGCCGGGCTCGGGTGGAAGACACCCGCCGCCTGCCCGACGGTAAAATCATCCACCAGATAACTGTAACGGTGGGCACCCTGCTTGCCGGCCAAGAAGTAGAGGTAACAGTGGACGGGAAACGGCGCCGGGCCACCGCCAGCAACCATACGGCGACTCATCTCTTGCATCGAGCCCTGAAGAACGCCCTGGGGGAACACGTCAACCAGGCCGGTTCCCTGGTGACGCCGGAACGCCTGCGTTTTGACTTTACCCACTTTGCCCCCTTGAGCCAGGCAGAGCTCCAGACAGTGGAAGCCGAGGTCAACCGCCAGATCCTGGCCGACCTCCCCGTCACCACCCTGGAAACCTCCCTCCAGGAGGCTAAAGCCATGGGGGCCACGGCCCTCTTCGGTGAAAAATACGGCAAGCGCGTCCGGGTGGTCAAGATCGATGCCTACAGCATGGAACTCTGCGGCGGCACCCACCTGCATTCCACCAGCCAGGTCGGCTCCTTCCGCCTGGTGAGTGAGGGCGGTATCGGCGCCGGGGTACGCCGGATCGAAGCAGTAACCGGGGCAGCGGCCCTTACCCAGGCCCTGGAAGAACGCCGGGAGCTGGAGACCATCGCCGGCCTGTTGAAGGTGCCTCCGGCCCAAGCGGCCCAGCGGGTCCAGCATCTTCTCGAACAAAATAAAGAAAACGAAAGGGAACTGGCTCACCTGCGGAAGGAACTGGCTGCCCGTACTGTTGATGAGTTACTAGACCGGGTCCAGGAAGTAGCGGGGGTACCGGTGCTACCGGCCCGGGTCCAGATAACTGACCCCGAAGCCCTGCGGGAAACGGCGGAAACATTACGTGCCCGCCTCGGTTCAGGGGTGGTCGTCCTGGGGTCGCAACACGACGGCCGGGTTAATTTTGTGGCCATGGTGAGCAAAGACTTGGTGCAGCGGGGGGTTCACGCCGGCAATCTACTGCGCGAGGTAGCCCGGATAGCCTCCGGAGGTGGGGGCGGCCGGGCCGATATGGCCCAGGCTGGCGGCCGGGATCCCGGTAAACTGGACCAGGCCCTGGCTCACAGCTTGAAGGTTGTGGCCACCCAGGTACGCTAAAAAGCCGCAAGGAGGTAGGAAGATGCCAGGGGACATGCAGGAAACCATGATGTTCAAAGTAGAGAAAGAGGAGAAGGTCAGGGTGCGGGACGTCCTGGCCGATGTCCAGGCGGCCTTGCAAGAGAAGGGCTACGACCCCATCAACCAGCTGATAGGGTATCTTCTATCTGGAGACCCGGCGTACATCACCAGCTATAGGGGAGCGCGTAACCTGATTCGCCGGGTGGAACGCGACGAGATTCTGGCGGAGTTACTTAAAAGCTATTTAACTTAAAAAGGAGGCCGGTACCCATGGCCCTATCGGATGTGGACCTGACGGTCAACCTCTACACGGAAGGCGATAAGTTCTTTGACCTTCTCAAGGCTGCCATCAGAGACTGGCAGGGGGGCTGGGGGCATGAACGGGAAAGGGCCGGTTATGCCCTGGAACTCTACCAGCGCAGCCTGGCAGCCATGCGTTCCCACCTGGAGGAGGCCCGGGCCCGAGCTGAAGGAGGCTTCTTTACCGATCAGGACCAGCGCATCCTGAACCGGACCGAGGAGAAGCTGGCCTACTGGGAGAAAAAGCTGGCCGAGGTTAGAAAGCAGGAAGGCTAATTGCGTTATGTCACCCTGGGAGCCAGCGGGATCCGGGTGTCCCGCCTTTGTTTCGGTTCCCTGACCATAGGCCCGCTCCAGGCGGGCCTCAGCGTAGCTGAAGGAGCGGAACTTATCCGTCAGGCCCTGGAACTGGGCGTCAACTTTATTGATACGGCCCAGTGCTATGACAATTATCCCCATATCCGGGCCGCCCTTAAGGGCTGGCCCGGGGAAGTGGTGCTGGCGACTAAATCCTACGACTACACAGCAGCGGGCATGGCGAGCAGCCTGGCAGAGGCCCGGCAGGAACTGGACCGGGAAGTAATCGATATTTTCCTGCTCCATGAACAGGAGACGGCCCTGACCCTGGCCGGGCACCGGCCGGCCTTGGACTACCTCCTGGAGGCCCGGGAGCGGGGCCTGATCCGGGCGGTGGGGATCTCTTCCCACGCCGTGGAGGCCGTGCGGGTAGCCGCCACCATGCCGGAGATTGATGTTATCCACCCCCTCTATAATCAGGCCGGGCTGGGGATTCTTGACGGCAGCCGGGAAGAGATGCTGGCGGCCATAACCCTGGCCCACAACAACGGCAAGGGGATCTACGCCATGAAGGCCCTGGGGGGCGGCCACCTGGCCGGCAAGGCCCGAGCGGCCCTGGACTTTGTCCTGGCGACGCCGGTTATTGACGCCGTAGCCGTGGGCATGCAGTCCACGGCTGAGGTGGCAGCCAATGTTGCCTGGTTCAGCGGCCGGGAGCCCCCGGAGGCCCTCCGGCAGCAGCTGCAGGACCGGCCGCGGCGGCTGCTCATTGAAGAGTGGTGCCAGGGTTGCGGCCGCTGTGTCCAGCGCTGCCCCCAGGGAGCTTTAAAACTCGTCGCCGGGCGTTCAGTGGTCGACCCGGAACGCTGCATCCTCTGCGGCTATTGCGCCGGAGTCTGCCGCGACTTTTGTATCAAGGTGATCTAATGCGCATCATGGGCCTGGATGTAGGCAGTAAAACCATCGGGATCGCCCTGAGCGACCCCCTGGGCTGGACGGCCCAGGGCCTGACTACCATTCGCCGGCGCAACCTGGCCGCCGACCTAGCGGCTCTGCAGGAACTGGTAGAGCGATATGGAGTCGAAGAACTGGTAGTAGGCCTACCCCGGAATATGAACGGCAGCCTGGGTCCCCAGGCCGAGGCAGTGCGCGTCTTTGCCGGTCGATTAGCCGCAGAACTGGGGTTACCAGTACACCTCTATGACGAGCGCTTGACGACAGTAGCCGCCGGTCGCCTCCTTTTGGAAGCTGACCTTTCCCGGAAGCGCCGGCGACAGGTGATTGATCAGGTGGCAGCTACATACATTTTGCAGGGATACCTTGACCGGCTGGGGCAAAATGAGGTATGATAACCCCATCCTGGAAAAAGGGGTGAGGTCATGGCCGATGAGGAGAATACTATTATCCTGACGGATGATGAAGGCCACGAACACGAGTTTATCGTTGTCGACATTCTGAATGTAGAGGATGACGAGTATGCCATCCTCTTGCCGGCGGCAAGCGCCGACAATGAAGGCGAGGCCATTGTGTTAAAGATTGGCCTGGACGAGGACGGAAACGAGATCCTTTTTGAAATCGAGGATGAAGACGAGTGGCAGCGGGTCGCCCAGGCCTGGGAAGACGCCGTCGCTGAAACCGAAGAGGAAGAGTAAGTAAAAGCCCGCCGGGTAACTGGCGGGCTTTACCTATATTTGTTTTGTATCTCCAGCCTGGCTAGGGCATATTATAATTTAGAGAGTTTTGGCGGGAAGTGAGCCCATGGCCAGGTGGAAGCTAGGGGTTCTGCTCTTTTTCTTGCTAGGGCTGGCAGGTCTGACCCTGGCAAGATTTTATTTTACCACCCGCATTTTACCAGGGGTAACCATTAGCGGCCGCCCGGTGGGCGGGATGGATTTGGAAGAGGCCAGAAAAGTTGTGGCAGACCTGGCTCGGGAGCTGGAAAACCGGCCGGTCAATCTACGTCTGGGAGGGCAGCTGCTGGCTACCACTCCGGGCGCCCTGGGCCTGCAGATCGATCTTACCGCCACCCTGGATACGGCTTATGCCCTTGGCCGCCGGGGCGGGCTGGCCGAACGCCTGGCCCTGCTGGCACCCCGGAACCGCCGGGTAAAGCCGGTGACCCGGCTGGACCAGGAGCGCCTGCAGGAGGTGCTGCAGCGCCTGGGCAGCACCTGGCGCCAGGAGCCACGGGATGCCCGGCTGGAAATCGACGCCGGCAGCCGGCCCCGCCTGGTGCCGGCGGAAAGTGGGTGGCAGGTGGATACCGGGGTTTTGCCGACCCTGCTGGAAAAGCCTGCGCCAGGACAAACCATTGATGTTCCCTTAAACCGCCTGGAGCCCGGCCTGACTACGGCGGCCCTAGCCGCTCGCCGGATTACCCGCCAGGTGGCCAGTTTCAGTACCCTGTTCAACCCGGCCGAAGGAGAACGCGGCCATAATATCTGCCTGGCCGCCGGCGCCCTGGATGGCTCCTGGCTGCCTCCGGGGGCGACCTTCTCTTTTAACCAGGTGGTCGGTCCCCGGACGGTCGAACGGGGCTATCGGGACGCCTTGGTTATCGAAGAGAGCAATTTTGTTCTCGGCACCGGGGGCGGTGTCTGCCAGGTATCTTCAACCCTTTACAATGCCGCCCTCCTGGCCGGGTTGACCATTGTGGAACGCCAACCCCACGGCCTGCCCATTAGCTATGTCCCTCCCGGTCGCGATGCTACCGTAGCCTACGGTCTCATTGATCTAAAACTGCGCAATGATACTCCCTACTGGTACTGGCTAAAGGCCACGGTGGAGACTGGCAAACTAACCATGGCCTTTTATGCTGCCGACGAAGCACCCCGCGCCGAGGTCACCAGCCAGGTAACAGATACCCTGCCGCCGCCGGAAGAAGTCGAGTGGGTACCCACCTGGCCCCCGGACAGGGTGGAGGTCAAAAAGGAGGGCAAACCGGGCTGGCGCACCCGGGTGGTACGGGTTGTCTACCAGGGCGACCAGGCCGGGACACCGGAGATCGTCTCCCGGGATCTCTACCCACCCCAACCTCGGATCGTTCAGCGCGGGGGGAGTCGACCTGCCGGCCCTACGCCCAAGTAATTAGGGTATGTAAAGCAGAGGGCGTGAGGGTACAGGCGGCGGGCGACTTGGTTCGAGACGTCAGCAAACTCGAGCTGTGCCGCAGCGTGGCGGCGGTGAACGGAATAGCGCCAGTTTCCTGGGAACTATTGCTGCTATCCCCCGGATTCTGATATAATGAAAAAAATTGGACGGGGGACAAGTTGATGGGGGAAGAACTCGAAACAAATACCAATTATGCTCTAGAGGTAGCCAGGCCCTGGCGCCGCCGGGTCACAGTGTTGCTGCTCCTGGTGACCCTGCTAGCCGGAGTGGGTTGGTACTTTACGACCCTCCTGGCCCCCCGCCGCCCCGGAGCGCCATCGATAGAGGTCAACATTGCTCCGGGCGAAAATTCAGCTGCCATCGCCGCTACCCTAGCGGCGAAGGGGTTGATTCGGAGCCCCCTGGCCTTCCGGCTGGTGGCCCTTGCCCAGGGCGTGGACAAGCAGTTAAAATCAGGTAGTTATTTAATCTCTCCCGGCTGGCCCCTGCCGGCTATTACCCGCCTGCTGGCCAGCGGTAAAACCAGGGAGGTTGAGTTTACTGTCCCGGAAGGATATACAGTTCGCCAGATCGCGGCCCTCTTGCAGCAAAAGGGTCTGGTCCGGGAGGAGGATTTTTTAAAGGCAGCAGCCGCGGACTATCCCTTTGATTTTTTACAGGGCCTCCCACCGGGACCGGAGCATGTCCAGGGTTTTCTCTTTCCCGATACCTACCGGGTAGCACCGGGGACCCCGGCCCGGGAGATCGTCTTGATGATGCTAAACCGGTTTACCCAGGTCTACCAGGAGATCGCTTCGCAAAAAGATCCAAGCCTGGAATTCAACACTCGCCAGGTTGTTACCTTGGCATCTATTGTCGAGCGGGAGGCAAAACTAGATAGTGAGCGGCCCCTAATTGCCGGGGTTTTTATCAACCGCCTGCGGCGGGGGATGCGGCTGGAATCCTGCGCGACAGTAGAATACCTACTGCCGGCGCCCAAGGCGATCCTTACCTACCAGGACTTGCAGATAGATTCCCCTTATAATACCTACCGGGTGGCAGGCCTGCCACCAACACCCATTGCTGCACCCGGCCGGGCCTCTCTACTGGCGGTTTTAAAACCGGCAAAGACGGATTACCTTTACTTTGTAGCCAAACCGGATGGCTCCCACTACTTCAGTCGCACCCTGGCCGAGCATAACCAGGCTACTGCCCGTTACGAAACGGGTAGGGGCAGCTAGGGGTTCGGCGGAGCCTGGAGCCTATACCGCCAGCCCTGGTACTTCGGCTGTAACGATCTTTAACGTAGACTTTTTTACCGGATTTTTGCTATAATTAAACCCATACTGGTATAAGTGAGGAGGACCAAAATGCCTTTCCGGATTAAAATACCCCGCTCGACCATTGAGCGCCTACCCCTTTATTATCGCTGCCTGAATTTAATCGAAGACCACGGCATCGAGGAGATCAACTCCCAGGTCCTGGGGGTGCGGGTGGGTGTCGATCCCTCAGTAATCCGCAAGGACCTGGCCTGGTTCGGTGAACTTGGTAAAAGGGGAGTCGGCTATAATGTCAGTTATTTGAAAGACGCCATTGCGCGCATCCTGGGCCTGGATAAAGACTGGCCCCTGATCCTGGTGGGCGCTGGCAAACTGGGCTCCGCCCTGGCTGAACACAACCGCAAGTACGGCCAGCATTTTCATATAGCCGGCATTTTCGACCGGGATCCCGATAAAGTCGGCCGCCTGGTGGGGGGGCAGGAGGTCAGTCCCATGGAGGCCATGCCGGAGTTTATCAAGGAACACGACGTCAAGCTGGCTTTGCTGGCTGTACCGGCGGAAGAAGCCCAGCGGGTGGTCCTGGAGATGGTCAAGTACGGCATCAGGGGGATTTTGAGTTATGCTCCCATAACCCTGAGTGTACCGCCAGGGGTGATGGTTTATAACGCCGATTATAACCTGGACCTTCAAAGACTGGCTTATTATATCAGTAATGATGGCAGTTTAACCGGGGACGAAGATTGATAAACTCATATGTTTCGGTATTTATCGGCAGCCTTCCCAGAATGGCTGCTTTTCCTTTTTTGGAAAAAAATTTATAACCCCCGGCAGGAAAATTGTTATTGACGGCGAAATAAAATTAATAATAGCAATGGGAAAGCAACCACAAAATGACTAGAAAGAATGCATTGCAGCGTGTTGTGCGTCGGGGATTAAAATAAAAAACATTTATACCATTATTAGATTAATACTTTAAATTCAAAGCCCAGGACGCGGGGGCTCGAGCTTTAATTATAGCAAAAAAATATCTTGTCAAAGCAGGAATTTTACGGCTGATAGCGAAATAAAGAAATAAAAAGGAGAAAAGATTTATAATATCAAACGACATATTATAAATATCGTAGTTCTCTTTGTGAAAGTGGCTGCATGCCGGAGGGGGGGTGATGTGGGAGTTAACAGGAAAGGGGGATAGGAGCGGAAAGAAAAATAAGATAACTCAAACCAAATGACCGCTCGAAAAAAACATAATCTGGGGGGAGACAAAATGCCGAACGGTAACAAGCGTAGTCCCTTTCTAGCCAGTGAAGACTGGTGGTCAGTTTATCTAGGCCTCTTCTTAGTGCTATTGACCTACTTCGCCTTCAAAGCAGGTTCATCCTTGGACTTTTTGAAGGCCGCCATGCCGGTGGAGTGGCCGACTAAGAGCCTGGGAGCCCACTTCGCCGCTAATCTCGGTTCCTATATAGCCATGTACCTGGTTCTGCTGGTTCTAACCACCATTGCCGTCTCCGTAATGGGTGGCAAGGTGGGCCATTATATTGCCTCCTTTACGGTTTTATTCATCGCTTCCCTTATAATCCTGATTATTGGTAGCCAGCACACCATCAAACACTATGGTCTTGAGTACCCCTTCTGGTCCCTGGTCATTGGCCTGATTATCGGTAACTTCACTACACTACCCGAATGGTTTCAGGAAGGCGCCAAACGGACGGAATTCTTTATTAAAACCGGTATTGTCCTCTTGGGTGCCGGCCTCCCCTTTACAGTTATCGTTTCCGGTGGTGTCTGGGGTTTTCTGGAAGCCATCTGTATTGTTGCCGTTGGCTTTATCGTAGCCTTCACCATCGCCCGCCGGCTGGGTTATGACCCTCGTTTCGCCGCCGTCCTGGGTGCCGGCGGTTCCGTCTGTGGTGTTTCGGCCGCCATTGCCGTCGGTAGCTCCGTTAAAGCCGAGGAAAAACATGTCGGCTACGTAATTTCTCTGGTGGTCCTCTATGCGCTAGTTCTCATTTTCCTCCTGCCGGTTCTGGGGCGGCTCTTTGGCCTCAATGAGTATGTCACCGGGGCCTGGATTGGTGGATCCGAACTGGCCGACGCCGCCGGGTTGGCGTCGGCAGCCATGGTATCGGATAATGCCGTCAAAGCCTTCACCCTGGTGAAGCTCAATCGTGACGTGATGATCGGCGTCCTCTCCTTTATTTTCGCCACCATGGCTGTAACCCGCTGGGAGGCAGCAGCCAGCGGCGAACGCCCTAGCGCCATGGTTATCTGGGAACGTTTTCCCAAGTTCGTTCTGGCCTTTTTGGTAGCTTCGTTTATAACAACTTCCTGGGTCGTTTCCCTGGGCAAACCCGCTGTTGATGCTCATATCTCGGCCAACCTTAATACCATGCGGACCTGGCTTTTCGTCCTGGCCTTCCTGTGCATCGGTCTGAACACCAAGATCCAGGATATCCGGGCCATGGGCCGGAAACCCATCATCGCCTTCACGACAGTGGTCCTGGTTAATGTCATTGTTGGGTTTATCGTGGCCAACCTCTTCTTCGGCGGGATCATTGCCGCACCTTTGCACTAGAGTAGAGGCATTAAAGTTTACCACAACGGAAGTACCGCTACTAACAGCGGCCCCGGTTTTTACCGGGGCCGCTGTGTTTTAGTTATACCAAAAAAATTTCGCCGGGCAGCAGGAAAATAGGCCTGAACAGCGAAATACTTATCTTGTTCACGAGATTAATTTTATAAATATCATAGTCGCACTTGTGCGAACGATAGAGGAGGCCGGCTTATGGCTATCTGGCAGTCATTTATCGGCGGCATCCTGCCGTATGTATCCCTGGCGGTTTTGGTGGTGGGGCTGGCAACGAAAATTATTCTTTTGTTCCAGGCTCCCGTCAACCTCCACTGGGAACTCTTTCCCTACCCGCGCACCCTGGGGAGACAACTGGGTGAACTCTTGACCGAGGTTTTTACCCTGCGAAGCCTTTATAACTATAACCGTAAATTATGGTTGCCTTCTCTGACCATGCACTATGGCATCTACCTGGTGTTCTTCTGGTTCGTTTTCTTGCTGCTGGGCGCGCCCTTCGCCCTTTATCTGGGCCTGGCTGGAGGATGCCTGGCTGTAATCGGTTCCGGAGCCATCTTTTTACTGCGGGCCTGGACCCCGGAACTGCGCCAGATATCCACGCCGGTGGAGTATTTCAACCTGTTGCTTGTTTTCCTGGTGGCCTTTACTGCTTTGACCGGCGGGGTGGTAAGCGACTGGGCCTTCAGGACTTACTTAATCAGTTTATTCACCCTGCAACCCCGCTTGCCGTTGCCGGGCAGCTACCTGATCTTTCTCCTGGTATTCCAATTTTTTCTGGTTTACCTACCCTTTACCCGGATGGCCCATTTTGCCGTCAAATATTTTACCTACCACAAGGTCAAATGGGGTGAAATGGAATAATGCGTAAAGTCTTCGATGAGTACCGGGTCCTTGCGGATGAAACTCTGAAACCAGACGAACCGCGAGTGGAAAAATTCCTGCAGGCCATGCGTAAATCCCTGCAGCAGCGTGATAACTGGACCTTCTGGTTACCCTACACCCTCTCCCTGGATACCTGCATGAAGTGCGGCACCTGTGCTGAAGTCTGCCCGGTTTACCTGGCCAGCGGTCGTAAGGATATCTACCACCCGGTTTATCGTTCCGATATGCTGCGGAAGGTCTATAAGCGGTACTTTACCCTGGCCGGCCGTCTTTTCCCGGGCCTGGTCGGAGCCGAGGTTTTGACGGAAGACAAACTCAACGCCATGGCCGAAAATATTTACCGCTGCACCATCTGCCGCCGCTGCGCCTATGCCTGCCCGGTGGCCATTGATAACGGCCTGATCGCCCGGGAAACGCGCAAAATCTTTGACGCCATTGATATTGCCCCCGACGAGTTAAAGAAAAACGGCACCCAGAAGCAGGTCCAGATGGGTAACGCCACCGGCATGCCGGCGCCGGCCTTTTTCGATATGATCGAATTCCTGGAGGAAGAGATTGAGGACAGCCGGGGGTACAAGCTGAAAATACCTGTTGATAAACAGGGGGCCGAGTATCTCCTGATGCATAATGCCGGCGATTACCTGGCCTTCGCCGAAACGGTGATGGGCGCGGCCGAGGTTATGAACGCCGCCGGGGTCGACTGGACCCTCAACTCGCCGGAAACGGGCCTCAACGACGCTGTCAACTACGGGGTGTTTTATAGTGACAGCGAGTTTGCCAATGTCGCCCGGGCCCACATCGAAACGGCGAAGAAGTTAGGGATTAAGACCTTTGTCGTCGGCGAGTGCGGTCATGCCTTTGAGGCCCTGAAGTATTTGATCCAGCGCCTCATTCCGGCGGAAGACAGGCCCTTTGAGATCAAGAGCATCCTCGAACTGGAGGATCAGTGGATCCGGGAGGGGCGGATCAAGGTTGACCCCCAGCAGAACACCGAACCGGTGACCTACCACGATTCCTGTAAGCTGGGCCGCCTGGGGGGGCTTTATGATGAACCGCGGCGCATCATCCAGGCCTGCTGTACTGATTTCCGGGAGATGACCCCCAACCGGGAAATGAGTATTTGCTGCGGTGGTGGCAGCGGCTTTGCTATAATGGAGAAGGGTAATTTCCTTAAGTTCCGTATGGAAACCTACGGCAAACTAAAGGCCGAGCAACTTAAGGCCACCGGCGCTAGTATTGTAGCCCTGGCCTGCTCTAACTGCAAGGGCCAGTTCCGGGAGATTATCAATTATTATAAGCTGCCGGTGCAATTTATGGGTGTTAGCGAGCTGGTCGCCAATGCCCTGGTCCGCAGTTAATGAAAGGAGATGGACCTGAATTATCCCTGCTTACTGAACAAGTAAGGGCCGAGAAAGTGGGGATAAGAGGTTTTTACCTGTAGCCTAAATACCAAGGAACAGGTATAATAAAATCTAGCAGGAGGTGTTGTACATGCCGACAGTTAATCTTGCCGGTATCGAACTGGAAGTTGATGAAGATGGGTTCATGGCCGACCCCAGCAAGTGGAACGAGGCCGTAGCTCAGGCCCTGGCCACAGCCGAGGGGGTAACGGAAATGACGGAGGACCACTGGAAGCTGGTCAATTACCTGCGCCAGTACTACCTCCAGTTCGGTATTGCTCCGATGATTCGTAAGGTCTGTAAAGAAACCGGCTTCAGCCTGAAGCAGATCTACGACCTCTTCCCCAGTGGCCCGGCTAAAGGGGCCTGTAAGGTTGCCGGTCTACCAAAACCCACCGGCTGCGTGTAAAGAAGGGATCGGGCAGGGAGGCCAGCGCTTGCTGGCCTCTAGATCCATAGGGAGGTCTTAAAAGTGTTGCCGCCGGAAGAAAAGCGTGAGGTCATTAGAGTCAAGGCTGCAGAGCGGGGGCTGATCCTGACTGGAGAGCACTGGCACCTGATCGAGATAAGTTTTGATTATTACCGGCAGCACCAGACCATCTGCACTCTACGCAACTTGATTAAGCTGAGCGGCCTGGAGAAAAAAAGGATCTACAAACTCTTCCCCGGTAACCCGATTGGCGAGATCAGCCAGATTACCGGCCTGCCCATGCCCAAGGAGTGTTGAAATTTGCCGGAAATTACCCGGGATTTCCCCCTATGCCGGCAGCTAATGGCCGGGTTATCCCCGAGCCATATCCGGGAGATGGTTAACAGCAGTTATCCCCTGGCCATGTATGAAAGCGGGCTGGCAGCAGGGGAATCGGCCTACGGTCACGGCGGCTATATCAGTATCCCGGAGCTCCCGGCCGGGGTGGCTGTCCGTAACAGCCGCCGGCCGGATATTATCCAGGAATCCTCTTATATCCGCATCCTCTCACCGCCCGGGGGCTGGCTGGCAGCTGCCACCCTGGAAAGACTGGCCGAGTGCGCCGAAAAGTACGGCCGGGGGCTAGTTCACTTTACCAGCGGCGGCACGATAGAGATCTACACCGACCGCCGGCAGATGCTTCCTCTGGTAAAAGAGTTAAATGCTGGTGGCCTTGATGTAGGCTCCACGGGGGATGACCTGCGCTGTCTTACGGCCTGCTGCGGCCCGGTACGTTGTGAAATGGCCCTGGTGGATGCCCCGGCTCTGGCCACCTACCTGGGCCAGCGGTTTATCGACGACCAGCAGTATCCCGGTTATCCCCAGAAGGTAAAAAGCGCCGTTGCCGGCTGTCCCAACGACTGCGTCCGGGCCATGATGCAAAAGGATCACTCCTTTGTCGGCGTCTACCGGGACTGGCCGCAAATCGACGCCGACCTACTGGCCGGCTGGCTTCGGAAGGGGGGCGACCCGGCCATGCTCTTGGCCGCCTGCCCGGCTGGTGCCCTGGCCTGGGCCGGGGATACCCTGCAGCTGGACCGGGGACGATGCTGGCGTTGTATGGCCTGCATCAATTACTGCCCGGCTATCCGCCCTGGCCGCGAGCGGGGGGTGGCCTGGGTGGCCGGGGGCAAGTACGGCCACCGGGGTCCCCAGGGTCCCATGGTAGGTTATGTCCTGGTACCCTTTATCCCGGTAAAAGACGACGATTTTACCGCCATCGGTGATATCTACGGCGCCTTCCTGGAATTCTGGGCTGATAATGCCCGGAAAAAGGAGCGGGTGGGAGACTTTATCGCCCGGGTGGGTCCCGTAAAGATCCTGCAGGAACTGGGCCTGGAGGTCGAACCCCAAATCCTCTTGAGCCCTAAGCGCAACGTATATTAACAACGTAGAAGCCTATTTGTGAAGGAGAAGTCAAGGGTGGCCAACGACGACCTGCCGGCAGGGCTGATGCCCGATTACCGCCGCCAGATACCACCGGAACTAATGGCCTGTCGGGGCGATCTGGTCAGCCACGAACAGGTCCGCCCGGGGGTCATCCGGCACCTGGCCGCCGCCGGTACCGCCATCCTGACGGTCAGGATCATCCTGCCACCTAACGGCCTGTTAAGCGCGGCTACCCTGCGGCAGCTAGCCCGCTGGATTCGCACTTATGCCCGGACAGGCCGGCGTACCAGCCGCCAGGGCTTCGAGTTTGTAGGCGTCCGGCCGGAGCTCCTGGATACCTTCCTAGCCGAACTGGCCGCCGCCGGTTTTTCGGCTGGGGGGACCGGCAACAGCCTGCACCAGATAAAATGCTGTACCTCCTTTGTCCACTGCCAGAATGCCGCTGTCGACGCGCCCAGTATTGCCAAGGCCCTGGCCGACAGTTTATACCGGGAGTTTTCCTGCCAGGAATTGCCGGCACCTTTAAAGATATCCGTAACCGGTTGCCCTAACCAGTGCGGCGGCGGCGTCGAGGCCGACATCGGCATCTCCGGGTACTTGGCCACCGTTCCTCAGGTTGACGATACTGCCCTCATGGCGGCCAATATTGATTTCGGGCACTTGCTATCCGGTTGCCCGGTAGGGGCCATCCGGCCCCGCCAGGTAGCAGGGGGTACAACGGTGGTGATAAATGCCAACCGCTGTATTCGTTGTACCTCGTGCATCCAGGTGGCTCCAGAAGGGATTAAACCTGGACCGGAACGCTATGTATCTATTGCCGTCGGGGGGCACGGCGGTAATAGCCGGCGGGGACCGGAGATGGGGGCGGTAGTTTTCACCCGGGTACCGGCGGCAGCAGTCGGCTATGGGGCAATCATTGCCAGGGTGCAGCGCATTATTGCCGCCTGGCGGTCCCGGGGAAAACCAGGCGAAAGGCTGCATACCTTTGTGGAACGGTTAGGCTGGCCGGTCTTTTTGCAAACCATCGAGGCCAGCCCGGCAGCTGATATAGTTGATAACCACTTTCCGGTAACCAGCCTGCGTCAGGACCTGCACCTGAGGTATTGAAGGGGGAAACGGACCGGTGCGTTTAGTAATTGCAGCACCCCACGGCCGTTCCGGCAAAACAACTATCACCCTGGGCTTAATAGCCGCCCTGCGGCAAAAGGGTCTTATTGTGCAGCCCTTCAAAAAAGGCCCGGACTTTATCGATCCCAGCTGGTTAACCCTGGTGGCAGGCCGCCCCTGCCGCAACCTGGATCTTTATTTTTTACCGCCGGAGAAACTCCGGGAACACTTTGCTGTTACCTGCCAGGGCGCCGACCTGGGACTGGTGGAAGGGGCCATGGGCCTCTTTGACGGCCTGGACCTGGAGGGCAGTGATAGCACGGCTGCCGTGGCGCGCACCCTGGCGGCCCCGGTAATCCTGGTGATCGATGCCACCCGCATGACCCGGAGCGCCGCCGCGCTGGTGCAGGGTTTCTGCAACTTTGACCCCGGGGTCCGGATTGCCGGGGTAATTCTGAACCGGGTGGCCCGCGCCCGCCATGAGGACATCCTGCGGCGCTCCATTGAGCATTATACCGGCCTGCCGGTCCTGGGGGCCCTGCCCAAGAATAAAGACTTCGGTATACCGGACCGCCACCTGGGCCTGATCCCGGCAGTGGAAAACGAACGCCTCCACGTAATCCTGGAAGCCACCGGCAAGGCCATAGCAACGGCCGTCGACCTGGAGGCCCTCCTGGCCATTGCCAGCCGGGTTTCGCCAATACCGGTCCCGGTAGTAGAAACCGGAAGCATCCCACCGCGGGTACGCCTGGGTGTCTTTCAAGATCGCGCCTTTAGCTTCTATTACCCGGAGAACCTGGAGGCCCTGGTAGCCGCCGGCGCCGAACTGGTAAAGATCAATAGCCTGGAGGATGAGGAGTTGCCGGATATTCAAGGGCTCTATCTGGGGGGGGGGTTTCCCGAGGTTTTCGCCGCCCGGTTGGAAGCCAACCGGTCCCTGCGCCGCGGGGTGAAAGAGGCAGTGGCTGCCGGCCTGCCGGTCTATGCCGAGTGTGGCGGTTTAATGTACCTGGCCCGCAGGCTCAATTACCAGGGGCGCTGGTACGAAATGAGCGGCGCCCTGCCCTATGACATAACCATGTCCTCCTGTCCCCAGGGGCACGGTTATACGGCCCTGGAGGTCGCCGGCGATAGCCCCTTCCTACCCCGGGGTAGCCTGATCCGGGGCCACGAATTTCATCACTCGCGGGTAATTAACCTGGACCGTCATGAGCTGGCTTTCCTTTACCGGGTACGCCGCGGTTTTGGCCTTGACGGTCAGGTGGACGGTATTCTCTACCGGAGAACCCTGGCCGGCTACAACCATTTATATGCCCCGGCCAGCCCTGGATGGGCGCCCCGGCTGGTGGCCCTGGCGGCAGGTAAGGAAAATTTACAGGACGAAATAGTGCCTGGAAGGAAGGAGGGCCGGGAATGACCATCGGCGAGAAATTAAAAAAGCTCAGGGAAGAGAAGGGTATGCCATTGGAGGAACTGGCTGATCGCCTGGATATAGCCCCTGACTGCATGATCGAGGTCGAGGAGGGGACCAGGAGGCTGTCAGTGGCCACCTTGGCAGAAGTCGCTACCATTCTGGGGGTAGATGCCAGTTACTTTCAAGAAGAAAATGGTAATAAGAACGAGAACAACGTTGGCGCCCGGCTGCGGCGTCTACGGGAGCAAAAGGGGATTACCTTGAGTGAGTTGAGCCGCCGCTCCGGGGTGTCCCTGGCCCACATCAGCGAGATTGAGCGTTCCCGTTCTACCGCTTCCCTGAAGACCCTGGAGAAGCTGGCTGGCGTCCTGGAAGTCAGCACCAGTTCCCTCCTGCGTTCCAGCCAGGAGGATACCCTGGGTAACAGGCTGAAACGCCTGCGGGAGAAGATCGGCCTGACCCAGAAGGAACTGGCCCGGCAGATGGGAATTTCCCACAGCCTTATCGGCCAGATTGAAACCGACCGCATCCAGCCCTCCCTGGCTACCCTGAGCAGCCTGGCGGAAGCCCTGGGGGTTTCTACCTGCTATTTCCTGATGGAGGATGAGGAAGAAGAGCTCTACCTGGATTATCGCCTGGCTGCCGATATCCGGGAAGCCCTGCGCCGGCCTACCCTGCAGCAGGTCGTCCGCGACTTGGCGGGATGGAGTGACCGGGAGATCAAGGGTCTCCTTGATTTCCTGGGGATAATGAATGAAAACCGTCGCCCCCTGGAGGCTGAGGCCGAGGAGGAGTACCGGGAGCTAAAGGAGTTTGTCCAACGCAGCAGAGAAGAGGAAAAGAATCTGGTCCGCAACCTGCTCGGGTTGTTGAACAAGCACTACCGGGAGGCAGGGGTTTAGTGGCCGCCAAGATTCTTGATTGCCGGGGGATGACCTGTTCGGGACCCTTAATGGCTACAGTAAAAAGGATGAAGCGGTTGCGACCCGGACAGCTCCTGGAGGTATGGACCGATGACCTGGCGGCCGAGTTCGACCTCCCGGCCTGGTGCCAGGAGGCCGGGCATACCCTGGTAGCCGTGGAACCGCGGGAGGATTATTACTCCTTTTTAATCAAAAAAAAGGAGTAATACTTCCCCCTGCGGGAAGCAGGGAAAACCCCTTACCCGCAGCTACGGCATTTTTAACATTCAAGGGCTTCCCGGCGGGCCTTTTTCTTATGCCAATTTGTCATACATGGGTGGGAGAAAAACTGGTAGAATAAAAAGAGGCCTCCAGGGGGCTTATACCCCCCTGCGACAAATAAATATGGGGGGCACGGTAAAACAAGAGGCCAGATAAGAAGGGAGGTCGACAAATGGCAGCAAAAGATACCTGCGGCTTCAACCCCTTACCGGGAAAGCCTCGGCTGACCTCGCTTTCCTGCAGCTCCGGGTGAGCGGGGAAGATGGGTCCGGGGACCCTTAACCAGGTACTACAATACCTGCCGGCCATGGCTGACCCTAACCTGCTGGTAGGCATGAATAGTGTTGATGATGCCGGTGTCTACCGCTTGACCGACGACCTGGCTATTATCCAAACCGTCGACTTTTTTACCCCCATCGTCGATGATCCTTACCTTTATGGCCAGATTGCCGCCGCCAACGCTTTGAGTGACGTCTATGCCATGGGCGGGCGGCCAATAACGGCTTTGAATCTGGTGGCCTTCCCCAGCAAGAAAGTTGATATTACCGTCCTGGGCGAGATCCTGCGGGGGGGCGCCGATAAGATCCTGGAAGCCGGGGCGGTCCTGGTCGGCGGCCACAGCATTGACGACGATGAACCCAAGTATGGCCTGGCCGTTACCGGCGTCGTCCATCCCGACCAGATAATTACCAACTGCGCTGCTCGTCCCGGTGATCAGCTGGTCCTGACTAAACCCCTAGGCACGGGGATTATCACCACGGCGATCAAAGCCGAGATGGCCCCGCCGGGCCTGGAGGCGGAGGTTAGCCGCTGGATGGCCACCCTGAACCGGGAAGCAGCCCTGGCCATGGTAGCCGCCGGTGTCCATGCCTGTACCGATATCACCGGCTTCGGCCTCCTGGGCCACGGGCTGGAGATGGCCCGGGGTAGTGGTGTCGATCTGGTCTTGAACGCCGGGGACATTCCGGTCCTCCCCCAGGCTCGAGAACTGGCGGCCATGGGCCTGGTACCCGGGGGCGCTTATAACAACCGCCACTACGTGGAAAACAGTGTCAGCATCGACGCCGGTGTGCCGGAGGCCCTGCGAGACGTCCTTTATGATCCCCAGACTTCAGGGGGATTGCTCATTGCTGTCGGTAAGGACAGGGTAAAGGCTCTACTGGACGACCTGCTCGCCCGCGGGGTGAAGGCGGCCAGGGTTATCGGCCGGGTAGAGGCCGGCTCCGGAAAGGTAATTGTCTTGACTCAGGGCCGTCCGGATATATAATAATATTAGCAAAAAGCTATGGAGATGCACGGGCAGATGGAGATCAAGGTCCTGGGGGTGGCTGTGTTAACTGTCACAAACTGGAGCAGTTAAGCCGGCAGGTAGTAAACGAACTGGGGTTGGCGGCCGGTATTGAACTGGTTACTGCTATCAAGCAGATTATGGGTTACGGCGTCATGAGCACCCCGGCCCTGGTAGTTAACGGCAAGGTGCTGCTAGCCAGCCGGGTACCCAACAAGGCTGAGCTGACCAATATCCTTACCAGTGCTGCAACCGGGTAGGAGGGAGCCCCCTCCGGCGGAGCAAATTTCGCCAGCGAAAAGTTCGCTAAATTGTTCCCAGGTGACATGGTTTTTAACAGGCATAGAGCCTGTTTTTTTTATTGAGGGACAACTAGTTCAAACAACTATAAAGGTGACGATTATGATATAATGGACAACAGGAAAGTTCAGGTTAAGGTAATAGTTGACAAGGCAAATAAAGGAAGGATGCCATTGTGAACATCGATACCCTGGCACCGGTAATAGCAGCCTGGGCGAAGATGCAGGCCACAGCTGACGGAACTGCTGCAGGGGATAAAGAAAACTTTAACACCCTGCTGCTCCTGGCCCTTTTAATGGATAACGATAAGGGCGGGGACGGGACACCGGTGGCCTCCCCGGCCTTTAACCGGCACGGAGGAGCCCGGGGAGTCGCCTGGGAAAACACCATGAATCGGACGGCCACCTCCCTGCCTTCCGGCGCTAACATGCAGGACCTCATTGGCCCCATAGCAGCCCGGTATAACCTCTCCCCGGAACTCCTCCGGGGGATAGTGACGGCTGAGTCCGGCTTTGATCCCCGGGCCGTGTCCCCCGCGGGAGCCATAGGATTGATGCAGCTCATGCCGGCTACGGCCAGGGCCCTGGGGGTAAATGACCCCTTTGATCCCGCAGCCAACCTGGATGGTGGTGCCCGGTACCTGCGGCAACTCCTGGATCGTTTCCAGGGCGATACCCGCCTGGCCCTGGCGGCCTATAACGCCGGGCCCGGGGCTGTGGAGCGTTATCATGGCGTGCCTCCCTATAAGGAAACCCGGTCCTATATTCAACGCGTCCTGGCGACAGCCGGCCAATTTGAGGCTTTAGTTTAAGAAAAAATTCTGCTGGCAGCAGGATTTTGAGGAGAAATAGCGAATTAAATTTATAAATACCAAAAGTAGTTCCTTCGGTGACAAAAAAGGAGGTAGCCCCTTTGTGAAAAAGGGGGTTTGGCTCATCCGGGGATTTAATTCGACTTTACTGGCGGTTGTTAACCTGTCAGCAGACGGTTACTCGCTAAAGGCGTGATTGACATGAAATTAGATGTTTTTCTAGCAGAGAGAAAGATTGCGGTCATTAATAGATGGTTCCAGTTACTGACGGCGGAGTACCCACCTGAGACGGCCAGATTTTTGCAGCGGGAAAAAGACCGTTTTGTCAATCCGGTGGGGCATACCATTTTCCAGGCCATAACCGGGCTATTCGAAGCGCTCCTTAGCGATAAAGAAGAGACCGCTAAAACTGCCACCTGCCTGGACGACTTTTTACGTATTAAAGCCATCCAGGATTTCCTTCCCTCCCAGGCTGTCGGCGGTATCTTGTACCTCAAGAAAATTGTGGAGGACGAACTGGCGGGGGAGATCCAGGCCGCCCACATCTCGCCGGAGGAGATACGCGTCTTTGCCGGGCGGGTCGACAGGCTGGCCCTGCAGGCTTTCGATATCTATCTGGCCTGCCGGGAGAAGCTTTATGAGATCCGGGTGAATGAAGTAAAAAACAGGACCGCCAGATTACTGCAAAAAGCCAATCTCCTGGAGAAGGTGTGAAAATGGCAGCTGTACCCAAACCAGAAGAACTTTTAAAGATCGATCACCGGCCGCCCCGGACGGGGTGGATGGATACGCCGGTCCACTTCCGGCGCGGTAACTACTTATACGCGGCCAAGCCCAAAAGCCTGGAAGTAGTAGGCCTGCCCAACCCCCGGGAATGGTCGCCGGAAGACGAGGATTGGAAACTACCGGAGAACTGGCAGGAGATTATTCTGGAGGGTTTGCGGGAACGCCTGGGCCGCTTCCGTTCCCTGCAGATCTTCATGGATATCTGCGTCCGCTGCGGCGCCTGCGCCGATAAGTGCCATTTCTTTATTGGCAGCGGTGATCCCAAGAACATGCCCGTCCTGCGGGCGGAACTCCTGCGTTCAGTCTACCGCCGCGACTTTACCACCGCCGGCAAGCTGATGGGCAAACTCGTCGGTGCCCGGGATCTGACGGTGGATGTTTTGAAGGAATGGTTCTATTATTTTTTCCAGTGTACCGAGTGCCGCCGCTGCTCCCTCTTCTGTCCCTACGGCATTGATACGGCGGAAATTACCATGATTGGCCGGGAACTACTCAACCTGGTGGGTTGCAATATCGACTGGATCGCTTCCCCGGTGGCTAACTGCTACCGCACCGGGAACCATGTCGGCATTGAACCCCACGCCTTTAAGGATATGGTGGAGTTCTGTGTCGATGAGATCGAGAACATAACCGGTATCCGGGTGGAACCCACCTTTAATCGCAAGGGAGCGGAGATCCTTTTTATCGCCCCGTCGGGGGACGTCTTCGCCGACCCCGGTACCTACACCCTCATGGGCTATTTGATGCTCTTCCACGAGCTCGGCCTGGACTACACCTGGAGCACCTACGCCTCCGAGGGCGGCAATTTCGGCCTGTTCACTTCCCATGAAATGATGAAGCGCCTCAATGCCAAGATGTATGCCGAGGCCCGGCGCCTGGGAGTAAAGTGGATCCTGGGTGGCGAGTGCGGCCACATGTGGCGCGTTATTAACCAGTATATGGATACAATGAACGGCCCGGCAGATTTCCTGGAAGTACCCGTTTCGCCCATCACCGGCACCAGGTTTGAGAACGCCCGGTCCACGAAGATGGTTCATATCGTCGAGTTTACTGCCGACCTAATCCGGCACAACAAATTAAAGCTGGATCCCAGCCGTAACGATAACCTGCGGGTCACCTTCCATGACTCCTGCAACCCGGCGCGCGCCATGGGACTTTTTGAGGAGCCGCGTTATATCATCAAGCATGTCTGCAATAATTTCTTTGAGATGCCGGAGAACACCATCCGGGAGCAGACCTTCTGCTGTGGCAGCGGTGCCGGTTTGAACGCTGACGAGTACATGGAGATGCGCATGCGGGGCGGCCTGCCCCGGGCCAATGCGGTGAAATACGTCCACGATAAGTACGGCGTCAATATGCTGGCCTGCATCTGCGCCGTCGATCGCGCCGTCTTCCCGGCTTTGATGGACTACTGGGTGCCGGGGGTCGGGGTGACCGGCGTCCACGAACTGGTGGGCAATGCCCTGTTAATGCAGGGCGAGGGCGAGAGAACCACCAACCTGCGGGGAGAACCCTTACCCGGCAAAGAAGGGGCGATAGATGATCATGTATCGTGATGCCCGTTATATCCTGACCGGCCTGGCAATCTTCGTCGGCCTGCTGACTTTCCCTTTCTGGTCCAACGCTGGCCGGGCTGCTCCGGTGGCGAATCCCAGCCTGGATACACCGGCCATCCGCCAGCTACCCAGCAAGCAATGCATTGAGGCCACCCAGTATATGCGTGATAACCACATGCAGCTGCTGAACGATTGGCGGACCCGGGTAGTCAGGGACGGCCAGGAGATCTACGTCGCCAGTGATGGTAAACAGTACGCCATGAGCCTGGAAAACACCTGCTTCCAGTGTCATACCAACAAGGCCGAGTTTTGCGATCAATGTCATAACTACGCTGGAGTGGAGCCGGACTGCTGGTCCTGCCATGTTGAGCCAAAGGAGAATCAGTAATGGAAACGAGCAGGAGGGACTTTTTAAAACTGGGCGGTGCCTGTGCCCTGGGGCTGGCCCTGCTGCCAGCCGTTAAGGGGTTCGCGACCGGCAGTGGTAGTCCGGAATACCTGGCCAGCCCCAAGGCCCTGCAGGGTAAACGGTGGGGACTGGTCATCGACATGCAAAAGTGCTGGCCCCGCTACGGGGAGGGCTGCCGTCGCTGTTTTGACGCCTGCCGGCGGGAACATAACATACCCATCATCGACAATCCCAAGGAGGAGATAAAATGGATCTGGCCGGAGCCCTTTGCCAATGCCTTCCCTGAACAGGGTCACGAATTCATGGCTGCCGACGTTAAAGATAATCCCTTTATCGTCCTCTGCAACCATTGTGACAACCCGCCCTGCGTCCGGGTCTGTCCTACCAAGGCTACCTTCAAACGTCGAGACGGCATCGTCATGATCGACTACCACCGCTGTATTGGCTGCCGTTACTGCATGGCCGCCTGCCCCTTTGGAGCCCGGAGTTTCAATTTCCGCGATCCGCGGCCTTATATTAAAGAAATTAATCCCGCCTATCCGACCCGCGAAAAGGGCGTCGTCGAGAAGTGCACCCTTTGCGTCGAGCGGATTGATACCGGCCTGCCGCCGGCATGTGTTGCAGCCTGCCCGGCCGGAGCTATAACCTTTGGCGACCTGGCTGACCCTGCCTCGCCGGTCCGGCAGCTCCTGAAAGACCGGTATACCATTCAGCGCAAACCCGAACTAGGCACCCATCCCAGTATTTACTATATTGTTTAGAGGCGTCAATCATAGGACAAACCGCCATCACGAGCGGGAGAAATGAGAAGCAGGACAGCTTTAATCTGAAACTGGCATAGCCAGTTTCTACAAGCATCCCACCTCTCACCTCCCACTTCTCACATCCAAGTACGGAGGAGCGAGAGCTAGATGATCGCCAAGGCCTTTAGCGGCGGCCGCAGGTACTGGAGCTGGATCACCCTCCTGCTGGTCCTCGCCGCCACCGGTTTCGCCTGCTACCTGGTCCAATTCAACTTGGGTCTGACTATCACGGGGATGAGCCGGGACGTCTCCTGGGGGCTCTATATCGGCCAGCTGACCTTCCTGGTGGGCGTGGCCGCCTCAGCGGTCATGCTGGTGCTGCCGTACTACCTGCATAATGTCAAAGCCTTCGGCCGCATTACCATCTTGGGCGAGTTCCTGGCCGTAGCCGCAATCATCATGTGCTTATTATTCGTCTTCGTTGACCTGGGGAAACCGATGCGCCTGCTGAATATGATCCTTTACCCGACACCTAACTCCATTCTCTTCTGGGACATGGTGGTCCTGAGTGGTTACCTCCTGCTCAACATCGTCATCGGCTGGACCATGCTGGAGGCGGAGTACAAAACGGTAGCGCCGCCATCATGGGTTAAGGTTTTAATCTACATCTCTATTCCCTGGGCCGTGAGTATTCATACGGTGACGGCCTTCCTTTACGCCGGCCTGCCGGGTCGTCATTACTGGCTGACAGCCATTATGGCCGCTCGATTCCTGGCCTCGGCCTTTGCCTCCGGGCCGGCTCTACTCATCCTCCTATGTTTCGTCATCCGGCGCTTCAGCCAGTTTGATCCCGGCCGGGAGGCCATTAACAAACTGGCGGCCATCGTCACCTATGCTATGATTATCAGCGTTTTCTTTATCGGCCTGGAGTTCTTCACTGCCTTTTATAGCCAGGTGCCGGCTCATGGGATGAATACCCTTATCTATCTCTTTGCTGGTCTGGACGGTCACAGCAAACTGGTGCCCTTGATGTGGCTGTTTGCCATCCTGGCCGTTATCGCCCTGATCTTACTAATTAATCCCCGCACCCGGACCCGGGAGACGACCTTGATGGTGGCCTGTGGGGCGGTCTTTATCTCCATGTGGCTGGAAAAGGGCATCGGCCTGGTCATCGGCGGTTTTATCCCTAACGCCTTCGACCAGGTGACGGAATACTGGCCCACCCCCCTGGAGATATTGATTACCCTGGGTATCTGGGCCATTGGCGCTTTAATTCTTACCATTCTCTATAAAATCGCCATTGCAGTCAAAGAAGACGCGATGTAACTAGGGGAGCATTTCACGAAATGGGGGAGCGGTAGATGGGCATCACCCTATCGTTACTGGTAATGGCCGCGCTGCTTTTAATTGTAATTCTGGGTACAGGAGTCCTGCACCTGTACTACTTCTTTGGGGTAGTTATACCTTATCTGGCGCTTGCTACTTTCTTACTGGGTATCATTTATCGCATCATCAAGTGGGCCCGGGCGCCCGTACCTTTTCATATCCCGACGACAGCCGGGCAGCAGAAGTCTCTACCATGGATTAAAGACAGTAAATTTGATAATCCCTCGATGCCGGCCGGGGTGGTCGTACGGATGGCCCTGGAGGTTCTATTTTTCCGTTCTCTGTTCCGGAATACGAAATTCGAGCTCCATGAGGGTCCCAAGCTGACTTATCACTGGGAGAAGTGGCTCTGGCTGGCGGCTCTGGTCTTTCACTGGTCCTTTTTCCTTATTTTTCTACGCCACCTGCGCTTTTTCACCGAACCGGTACCCGGGTTTATACCCTTCCTGGAAGGTCTGGACGGCTTTTTACGGGTGGGGGTACGCGCCCTCTACCTGACGGATATCGGCATCCTGGTGGCAGTAACTTATCTCTTCCTGCGGCGGGTCATGTTCCCCCAGGTGCGCTACATCTCTCTGCCGGCCGACTATTTCCCCCTGATGCTCATCTTTACCGTGGCCTTTTCCGGGGTGTTGATGCGTTACTTTTACCGGGTGGATATTACCGCGGTAAAGGAATTGGCCATGGGGCTGGTCACCCTGCACCCCAGGGCCCCGGGCGAGGTCGGCCTGCTCTTTTATATCCACCTGTTTTGCGTCGGCGTCCTGGGGGCTTACTTCCCCTTCAGCAAATTGATGCACATGGGCGGGGTCTTCCTCAGCCCGACCCGCAACCTGGCCAATAACAGCCGGGCATACCGGCATATCAACCCGTGGAATTACCCGGTACCGGTCCATACCTATGCCGAGTACGAGGAAGAATTCAGGGACAAAATGAAACTTGCTGGTTTACCGTTAGAGAAGGAATAGTCCTGTACGCGATTAGTTTTAGCGTCCAGGTTGGTTGAGTAAGTTACCCGGCGGGTAAACGGAGGGGTTAATACTGATTGTCAGGTGGGATCTATCATTCGTAATTTATGGATTCATTTTCGTTTTGTTTAAAACAACTTGACACCTGATACAGTGTGTGCTAAGTTTAGCGTAAGCGTTCTAAAAAGAGCTTTCACAAGTTTATTTCTGCCGAAAATGTAGGTTGAAGCAAGGGCTGGCGAATGCAGGCGGAAGGCGACTTGATTCGAAGCGCAGGACTTTACGCGAAGCAGCGGCGCGGCGGCGGTGACCGGGATGGGGATCGGTACGGAGTATCCTTTGTCAAAGATGCTATTTTTACCAGAAGGCTATTTTCGGAGGGAGGCGATAAGCGCTTAAAACTAAAGGTAATGGGTTGTCTTTGCCACTGATCAGGCGATTCACTAATCAAGGAGGTATTGTCAATGGAGTTCAAGCCCAAGCGGCCCCAGAAAGATTTAAAGTATGACGAGCTCCGTATCTACTCTGATGCCGAAATCCATAACTACACCGACGAGGAACTAAAAAACCTGAAGCTCAAACATGATACTCCCAAATTGGACGAGTTAGAGAAGGGACCCTGGCCCAGTTTCGTCGCCGATGCTAAACAGGAGGCTCTGCACCGCAAAAAATTGCCTGACGACCGGGTAATGATTCCTAAGGACGTAGTAGATGATTTGCTCGGCCAGCTGGAGTTATCCTTTGAAGACGGGGAAACCCACTGGAAACATGGCGGTATCGTCGGCGTTTTCGGTTACGGCGGCGGCGTCATCGGTCGTTATTCCGACGTACCGGAAAAATTCCCTGCCGTAGCCCAGTTCCACACCCTGCGGGTCAACCAGCCGGCCAGCAAGTTTTATAAAACCGACTTTCTGCGGGCTATGGCTGACTTGTGGGAATATCGGGGCAGCGGCATGTTCAATATGCATGGTTCTACCGGCGACATCATCCTCCTGGGGACTTCCACTGAACAATTAGAGCCGCTTTTCTACGACCTGACCCACGAATTGGATCAGGACCTGGGCGGTTCCGGTTCTAACTTGCGGACGCCTTCCTGCTGCCTCGGTAAGGCCAGGTGCGAGTTTGCCTGTATTGATACCCAGGATCTATGCTATGAATTAACGACCCATTACCAGGACGAATTACATCGCCCGGCCTTCCCTTATAAGTTTAAGTTTAAGATTGACGGTTGCCCCAACGGCTGCGTGGCCTCCATCGCCCGCGCCGATATGTCTCTGATCGGTACCTGGCGGGACGACATCCGCATCGATCAGGATGCCGTCCGGGCCTATATGGCCGGGGATATTCAACCCAATGGCGGTGCCCATAGCGGCCGCGACTGGGGTAAATTTGATATTCTAAAAGAGGTCATCGACCTCTGCCCGACCGGCTGTATGGCCCTGGAAGACGGCCAATTGAAGATCAATAACAGCGAATGCAACCGTTGCATGCACTGTATCAATGTTATGCCCCGGGCCCTGCGGCCGGGTGCCGACACCGGCGTCAGCGTTCTTTTTGGGGCCAAGGCACCGATTCTGGAGGGTGCCCAGTTGGCAACATTAACGATACCCTTCATGAAGGTCGAGCCGCCCTATGATAATCTGAAGGAACTAATTGAGAAGGTCTGGGATTGGTGGATGGAAGAAGGCAAGAACCGCGAGCGCCTGGGCGAACTCATCCAGCGTAAGGGCCTGCCGCAATTCCTGGAAGTAATCGGTGTACCGGCCGCCCCGCAGATGGTGCGCCACCCGCGTACCAACCCCTACATCTTCTGGAAGGAAGAAGACGTACCCGGCGGCTGGAAACGCGATATCAAAGATTACCGGCAGCGGCATAAGAGATAGGGGGTTATATTCATGGCACTATCACAAGGACGCTTGGGCAAGTACAACCCGGAGAAACCAACGGAAAACAGGATTACCGATATCGGACCCCGGCACTTCTGGAGTAATTTTCCTCCGGTTATCCAGCAGAACTATGGTAAGTGGGCCTATCACGACATCCTAGAACCGGGGATCCTGGTGCACGTCTCCGCGACCGGAGATAAGGTTTTTACCGTCCGCTGTGGCGGTTCCCGGTTGATGTCGGCCGAGCATATCCGGGAAATCTGCGATATCGCCGACAAGTATTGCGACGGCTATGTCCGCTTTACCACCCGGAATAATATCGAATTTATGGTAACAAGTTATGAGAAGGTCCAGGAGCTGAAACAGGACCTTTTAAGCCGGAAGTATATCTCCGGGAGTTACAAATTCCCCATCGGCGGCACAGGGGCCGGGGTGACCAACATCGTCCACACCCAGGGGTATATCCACTGCCATACCCCGGCCACCGATGCTTCCTCTATGGTCAAGGCGGTTATGGATGAGCTGATGGACTATTTCACCGGCATGACCCTGCCGGCCCATGTGCGTATTTCCATGGCCTGCTGCCTGAATATGTGCGGTGCCGTCCACTGCTCGGATATAGCCCTCCTGGGCATTCACCGCAAACCGCCTATTGTTGATGATAATATTGATTCTATCTGCGAAATCCCCTTGGCCATTGCTGCCTGCCCGGTGGGTGCCATCTCGCCGGCCAAGACGGAGGACGGCCGCAAATCAGTTAAAATTAAAGAAGAACGGTGCATGTTCTGCGGCAACTGTTACACCATGTGCCCGGCCTTGCCCTTGGCTGATAAAGAAGGCGACGGCGTAACTATCCTGGCCGGCGGCAAGATCTCCAACCGCATCAGCGAACCCAAGTTCTCCAAGGTCGTCGTACCCTGGTTGCCCAACAACTTCCCGCGGTTCCCCGAAGTGGTGGATGCCGTCAAGAAGATAATTGTGGCCTACGCCAGCGACGCCCGCAAGTACGAACGTATTGGTGATTGGGCTGAGCGGATCGGCTGGGAGAAGTTCTTCGAGAAATGCGATCTGCCCTTTACTGAACACCTTATCGATGACTACCGCCTGGCCTACGACACCTACCGGACCAGCACCCAGTTCAAGTTTACCGGTAAAGCCTGGGAAGTATCCCGGGCAGCGGGGGGTATTGACGACTAGACCTCCCTGAGGGAAAGGGGTAATAACCATGATGGAAGAGCTCAAGGCAGCGATTCTGGAGTTTGCCGCCGCTAGCAAGAAGAGCAAGTTCTACTTTAAAGACCTGGAGCGCGCCGTTCAGGAGAAATTCCCGGAAGCTAAAGCCCGGGAGATTAAGAAGGCCGCTACCGAACTGGTCAACGAAGAGAAACTAATCTACTTCTCCACCGGAAGTACCACCATGTACGGCTTAAAGGGCCGGGGTATTACCGAGGACGAGTAAAGGGGAGCCGCCCGTGGTGGCGGTTCGCCGCTAACGAATATGAGAAAGAGAGGCAGCCTCTTAGTACCGGGCGGCCTCTCTTTAGCTTTAACCCGCCAAAAGAAGGGTGGTTGTTATGCAGGGTCCCCAGGATTTTGAGGATTTTATCGGGGAGCAAAAGGCGCGGCTGACGGAGAACCCTGGTTGCGCCAGTGCCCAGTATAACCTGGGAGTTTCCTACATGGAGCAAGGGAGATATTCGGAGGCTATTGCCGCCTTTGAGGAGGCCATTGCCAATAGCGGCCGAATGTTTGAAGCTTATGTGAACCTGGGTTATATTTACTTTCAGCTGGGAGAACTGGCGAAGGTAGTCGAGGCTAACCAGCAGGCCATTGCCATTGAACCCCGCTATGCCCGGGGTTACGCCAACCTGGGTTTCGCCTACGCCCAGATGGGGAAGACAGATGCAGCCATCGCCGCCCTGGAGAAGGCCCTGGCCTTAAACCCGCGGGTCGTGCAGGCCTGGAACAACCTGGTCAACGCCTACCTCCAGAAAGGCGAACTGGAAAAAGCCATCGCTAACGGCCGGAAGCTCCTGGAAATTGCCCCGGATTTCGCCCTGGGCCATAATAACCTGGCCTATGCCTATTATCTCAACGGCGACTACGACCGGGCCATCCAGCATGTCGACCGGGCGCAAGAACTGGGTTTTAAAGTCCACCCCGAGTTTTTGCGCCAACTCCAACTCTACCGCCAAAATTAACCCCCCATCCCGGCCAGGGCTGCAGCGGCCAGTTCGCCGACAGTTTTTTTCCTGATAATACCCTCTTGATAGACGTCTATTGCCTGGTCATCATTGACCAGGCATTTTAGATCCTCCCGGGCTGCTTCCGTGCCCAGACAGCCCAGGAGCACGGCAGCATAGCCCCTGGCCTCCGGGTCCTTATCCTGCAGGTAGGCTAAAAAATGCAGGGCAGCTCCCTGCAGGAGTTCCGGTTTAACCCGGGCAATCAGGCTCAGGGCCCGCAATGCCCGGGAACGAAGGAGAGGATCCTCCAGGAAGGCATATAACTGGGGGATATAACCGGCATAGACGGTTGGCGTATTGGCAATAATCTCCCCCAGGGCGTCAACGGCTCCCCAGCCGGCGGCCCCGGGATCGCTGACTGAGGCCAGGAGCCGCTGGAGGAGGTTGGCAATAATCTGCGGGTCCCTGACCGCTATAATGGCCGCGACCTGGCCCAAAATATCGGCCGCCCGCAGGCGCAGTAGTTCTTCAGTTGCATAGAGAAGCCGCTGGAGATCGTTAATAACCCGCCGGTCCTGCCGGGCAATATTAAGCAAGGTGGCTACGCGGTAGTCCCTGACCAAACCGGCAATTTCCCTTTTGGTATACTTCCTGTCACCAGGGGAATGCCCCTGATTCTTCTCTTCCTGATGGGGAAGGGTGGCAGCTTGCTTTAATTTCTCCTGCACCCCGGGCGCTGTTACCTCCCGGATATCCGGTTGTAAGCGAATGAAATAAAGGATGCCGGTAATCCGGCGGCCGGCCTGGGAACGGCCCGGGATAATGAGATGGGTCGCGTAATCATAATTTTCTACTGTTTTTACCAGGTAATCCTCGTCCGGCAACAGTTCCCAGGCCAGGTCCCAGTCCTGGTTGCAGCCGAAGACCAAGGCTTCGCTAAAAGCGGCTCCCTGGTTATGCCCGGTAACGTCGCAGGCGTACACGGCGCCGCAGGTGCAGGCCCCGACGGGCATCTCGCCGGGGCGATGGGTCGCCAGTTGCCGCGGGCGTTCAACGGGCAGGCCGCAGAAGGGACAGGTGGGCTCCCGGACAGGCTCTTGTCCTGCCAGCGGCGCCATTATTCATCAGCACCGGGGATATCCAGGGTCATACAGTTGCTCCCCGGTTGGCAGGATTTGGTCGTTAGCGCCGGTTGAGAGCGGCTGCTACCGGAACGCGTGATAAAGTTAACCTTACTGATAACCCGTTCCAGGGAAGAGGATTGACAGTGGGGACAGCAAAGTTCAATCTTCTCGTTAAAGCTGGTGAACCTTTTTTCCAGGAGCTGGCCGCATTCCAAGCAGCGAAACTCATAAACTGGCATTGCTATCTATTCCTTTCCTTAATTCCTGTCTTTAACCTTACTGCACGGCTTTATTTTAACAACTGGCAGGATCCCTGTCAAACAGAGTTAGGAGTGCCGTTGGGGCCCGTAAAACTTATTACGGTCCTGGCCATTTGTGATTAGCCATTTACCTTCATTCCAATATCGAACCAATATCGAAACAGGAAATACAGTGGAGTAGTTTGTATGCCTATAGTAAAGTGGTGTTGCGGTTTATTTCACCCTTGCAATCAAGATATAAATGTGCTAATTTTATGTTAAGGTATCCCAACAACAGTCTCTTTACTTACCTTCGTTAAAGGGCTGGCGGCATTCTCTACAGCAATAAACTCAGGGAGGTCACACCTATGGAAAGCTTGCTTGAACCCATCAACCTGGACAATTACCAGCAAGTGCGCCAGGAAGCCTACCAGGCTTTACGGGAAGCAATCCTTACCGGGCGCCTGGAACCGGGGACGCGCTTGGTGGAACGTAAAATAGCCCGGCAATTGGGGGTCAGCCGGACCCCGGTTCGGGAAGCCATCCGTAAACTTGAGTTGGAGGGCTTGGTTGAGCATCAGCCCCGCCGGGGAGTAGTGGTGGCGCGCATGTCATCCCGGGAAGCCTTTGAGGTCTACAGCATCCGCGCCGTCCTGGAGGGGTTGGCGGCCCGGCTGGCGGCGGAACATATCAACCCGGTCCAATTGAGGAAATTAAACGATATTGTCGGCGCCATGGAAAGGGCCTGCGAAAACGACGACCAGGAAGGTCTTCAGGAATTGCATCTGGAATTCAATGAGATTATCTGGAACGCCGCCGAGAGCCCGCGCCTGCACCAGATGATTAATAACCTGGTCGATTATATTGTCGGCTTTACTAAATTGGGATACTGTGTCCCCGGCCGGGTGCGGGCCGCCACCAGGGAGCACCGGGAACTCCTGGAGGCCCTCAGTAGAGGTGATGGCGAGAAAGCCGAGCGCCTGGCCCGGCAGCATATTGAAAACTCCCGCCATGCCTATTTTGTCCAGGTGGCTTTAAGGGATCAAAAAAATACCATTATTTAACGAAAAAGTTGCTGGGAACCAGCAGGAATCCTAGAAGAGACGTCGAATAATTTTTAACAAGCAAACAAGGTATACCAAAAATCGAAGGATAACCAGGGGAACGAAAGATAACTCCAAAACAATAAATCTTATGTTTGCCTGAAAGGGCTTGGCGATAGAGCAGATAGATCTACGGTGAGTAAAATATAATTTTTATGTCAAGATAAGGTATACCGTATACCGCAAGGCCTTGATGAAGGAGCTGTGCTTTATGCCGGAAGAGCAGGCCGTTAAACTTCGTGTCTGTGAGGGCATGATAGAAGACGCCCGCAAAGGGATAGTGCGGGTGTTGAGTCAGGTAATGGAAGAATTGGGTTTGCAGCCCCATGATGTCGTCGCCATTACCGGTAAGCGCCAGACCGTCGCTCGGGTGATGCCCGCCTTTCAGGATGGTTGCCCGCCGGGGAACATCCAGATGGACGGCCTCCAGCGACAAAACGCCGGGGTCAGCATCGGTGAAGGCGTGACCCTTACCCCCACGGATTGGCAGGCGGCCCGGACTGTGGTCCTGGCTCCGGTCCTGCCCGGCTGGACTCTGGGCGGCGACCACGAGATTGTTTACTTGAAAAAGCACCTGATAGGCCGGGCCGTAGTCCCGGGGGATCAGGTGACCATTCCCCAGTTCAGCGGTAACGATGAAGCCTTTACCGTTGAGGGAGCGGCACCCCGGGGGGCGGTAATTATTACCCGGGATACGGCGGTACGCTTTAAGGGCGGAGAAACAACCGAAGGTCAAGGCCCCAAGGTAACCTACGAGGATATTGGCGGCCTGGCCAAGGAAGTCCGCCGGGTACGGGAAATTATCGAACTACCATTAAAATACCCGCAACTCTTCCAGCGCCTGGGGTTCGAGGCCCCCAAGGGCATCCTGATGCACGGCGCTCCCGGTACAGGTAAAACCCTGATTGCCCGGGCCGTAGCTTCAGAGACAGAGGCCCACTTTATTCACGTCAATGGGCCGGAGATCATGCATAAATACTACGGCGAGAGCGAAGCCCGCCTGCGCCAGGTCTTTGATGAAGCCCGGAAGAAGGCGCCCAGTATTATCTTCCTGGATGAAATCGATGCCCTGGCTCCCCGCCGAGCCGATGTCCACGGCGATGTGGAAAAACGGGTGGTTGCCCAGCTGCTGGCCTTAATGGACGGGTTGGAGTCCCGCGGTCATGTAATTGTGATTGCCGCCACAAATATACCCGACCTGGTCGACCCGGCCCTACGGCGACCAGGGCGTTTTGACCGGGAAATAGCCATTAACGTACCTGATCAAAGGGGCCGCCGGGAGATCCTGCAGATCCACACCCGGGGCATGTCCCTGGCGGATGATGTCTCCCTGGACCGGCTGGCAGCCATCACCCACGGGTTTATCGGCGCCGACCTGGCCGCCCTCTGCCGTGAAGCCGGCATGTACGCCCTGCGCCGGGGTCTGGCCAACTTTCAGCTGGGTAATGACCATCTGGATGACCTGGAACTCCAGGTGAGTATGCGGGATTTCCTCGACGCCCTGGCGGAAGTCGAGCCCTCGGCTACCAGGGAATTCGCCATAGAGATCCCTGACGCTACCTGGCAGGACATCGGTGGCCTGGACGAGATTAAGGAGCGCCTGCGGGCCTTGGTTGAGTGGCCCTTGCAATACCCCGAGATTTTCCGGCAGTTTGCACTGCAATGCCCCCGCGGCATTCTCCTTTCCGGACCCCCGGGAACGGGTAAGACCCTGGTTGCCCGCGCCCTGGCCAGGGAAAGTGGGATCAATTTTATACCGGTCAATAGTTCCCTCCTCTTTTCCCATTGGTGGGGGGAGGCGGAAAAGACCCTCCATGAAGTTTTTCGCAAAGCCCGCCAGGCCTCTCCCTGCCTTCTCTTTTTCGATGAACTCGACGCCCTGGTTCCGGCCCGGAAGGGCGGCGAGGGTAGCAGTGTCGGCAGTCGCCTGGTCTCCCAGTTCTTAATAGAGTTAGATGGGTTGGAAGACCTGCGGGAGGTCATAGTCCTGGGTGCCACCAACCGAAGCGATATGATTGATCCGGCGGTGCTTCGGCCGGGCCGGTTCGATCAAATCCTGGTCTTCCCCTATCCAGATCAGGAGGCCCGGAAGGAGATTTTCCATGTCTATCTCCGCAACCGCCCGGTGGAGCCGGACCTTAATCTGGACGCCCTTGCCCTGGCGGCCGAGGGTCTGGTAGGGTCGGAGATAGAAGCCCTGTGTAAGCGAGCAGCATTACTGGCTATTACTGAGATCCTGACGACCGGTAGTGGTCAAAAAGGCTGGATCAAAACTAGGCACCTGGAGCAGGCTCTGGCCGAGATCCAGGCCGAAAAGCATCAAGCACGGACCGGGGCGGATAATCCAACCCTGCGCCCCGTCTGGAATAATCCTAATGCCGGGGTAATGGTCCGGGTCGGGAGGTGAGGAAAACAAGAAACCAAAGGGAACTTCCCAACAGGAGCTGATGTGGTCCCTGGAATAGGCCCGGGGAGGGCAATTACTCTTACCTGGGGGCTGCCGGAATATCCGGGAGCCGGACGGAGGAAAACACTGATTGGCCAGAAAGGAGGAAGGTTAAGTTGTCCACGAAAGATCTCTTTGCCGAACCCAATCTCAAACAGATTACTGTTTGGGCCCGGGGCGTGGTCATGAATAAGGACGCCCGTGATATCGTTGTCGCTCTGACCGAAGCGGCCGCCAAAGAAGGCAAGTATGTCCAGGCCTGGGAGAACTATGTTGACCTTCCCGACAGGATCTATGTCCCGGTTCGGGCCTATGCCCGTATCAGCAGCGATCCCATTGAGAGCAAGTACGTCTATGAAAACGAGACCCCGGATATCGTTGTGGTCGTAGAAGAAGCATTGATTAAGGGGGTACCCGTCCTGAAGGGTATCCGTCCCGGCAGCACCCTGGTGGTCAATACCAAACGCTCCAGCGATACCATCCTGGATTTCCTGGGGGATACCGGGAACCTGGCCCAGATTGTAACGGTCGATGCCAACAGCATGGCCAGTGCTGTTATGACCCTTTCCGGGGCTGAGGGTGCCACCGATGCCACCGGCATTGGCGCCGGTATCGCGGCCCCCATAGCCGGCGCGGTAGTGAAGGCCACCGGGATTGTGGATATTGAGAACCTGGCCAGTGTGGTCAAAAACCCGGCCGCTATGCGGCGCGGTTTTGCCGAAGCCCAGGTGCGCCAGCTACCACCCCACGCGGCAGTAGAAGAAGTGGCTGTATCGGCCACGGAGTTACTGCGCCAGATGCCCTTTGCCGGGACGGTCCCATCACCGGTCTCCGAAAATGAGGGCATGATAACCGGCAATTGGCGCCTCCAGCGGCCGGTTATTGACCGGGAGGTCTGCACCGAGTGTTATACCTGCTGGATTTCGTGCCCGGATTCCTGCATCACCAGGACTGATGACGGGCCGGTCTTTAACCTGAAGTATTGCAAGGGCTGTGGCCTCTGCACGGCGGTCTGCCCCAGCAATGCCCTGACCAACGTGCCGGAATTAGACTTTAAAGATTAACTTAGCCAGGAGGTGAATAGCATGGGTAAAGTAAAGAATATCTCCGGTTGTGTGGCTGTAGCCCAGGGTGTACGCCTGGCTGATGTTGACGTGATTTGTTCCTATCCCATCCGCCCTTATACGGGCATTATGTCGGAACTCTCGCGGATGGTGGCCGATGGCGAACTGGATGCCGAGTTTGTTCATGGTGAAGGTGAGCACGCCCAACTGAGTGTTGTCTATGGCGCTTCGGCTTCTGGAGCGCGGGTCTTCACCGGTAGTTCTGGCGTCGGCGTCATGTATGCTATGGAAGTTTATTCACCCATCTCCGGTGAACGGTTGCCGGTGCAAATGGCCATCGCCGACCGCACCCTGGATCCCCCGGGTGACTTCGGGGAAGAACATACTGACGCCGAGTGCTGCCGGGACCAGGGCTGGATCCAGGGCTGGGCCTCTACCCCCCAGGAAGCCCTGGATAACACCCTCATCTACTACCGAGTAGGGGAAGACCCGCGGGTTCTGTTACCCCAGTATGCCTGCCTGGACGGCTACTTTGTCAGCCATATCCTGGGCCGGGTGGAAATTCCCGACGAGGCCCAGGTGAAGGAGTTCCTGCCCCCCTATAAGAACCATCATGTTCTGGATCCCAGGAAACCGCAGATTATCGGCGCCCAAATTGAGCCGGCCATGGGACCGCCCCTGCAGTACCAGCGCTACCAGGCCATCAGGGGTGTGCATAAGGTGCTGGAGGAGGTCTGCGATGAATTCGGCCGCATCTTCGGCCGCAAGTATGATCCTTATCTGGACGAATATTTAACTGACGACGCTGAGGTGGTAATCTTCGGCCAGGGTGCCCACCTGGAGACAGCCAAAGCCGTAGCCAATCGCCTGCGCAACTTGGGCGAAAAGGTCGGCGTCGCCAGGTTGCGGACCTTCCGGCCCTTCCCGACGGAACAGCTAAAAGAGCGCCTGGCGAAATTTAAGGCCATCGGCGTCCTGGATGTCTCCGCCAACTTCGGCATCGCCGGCAATAGTGGTGTCCTCCTCTCCGAACTGCGGACGGCCCTCTATGACTATGGTGATAAGGTAAAAACCGTGGGCTTTGTCGCCGGGCTGGGCGGCGAGGTCGTCACCCACGACGAGTTCTACCGCATGTTCCAGAAGTTGCAGGAGATTGCCAAGACCGGTAAAGTGGAACAGACCGCTTACTGGATCCCCTTTGAATTATAATAGTCTGCCTGGAAGGAGGGAAAGTAATAATGCTGGATCGGATTGCATCGATTAAAAAGGCCCCTGACGAGGAATACTATGTCCCCGGACACCGCACCTGTGCCGGTTGCGGCCCGGCCCTCAACTACCGCCTGGTAGCCAAGGCCGCCGGCCCCAACACCATCTTCATCGGTCCCACAGGTTGTATGTACGTGGCTAACACCAGTTACGGCTGCGGTCCTTGGCGGGTACCCTGGATCCATGCTCAGATTACCAACGGCGGTGCTGTAGGTTCGGGTATCGAGGCCGCTTTCAAGGCCTTGATTCGCAAGAAGAAGACCGACGCCGAGTTCCCGAACATTATCGTCATGGCCGGTGACGGCGGCGCTGTGGACATCGGCCTCCAGGCCCTGTCAGCCATGCTCTACCGGGGGCATGACGTCCTCTTTATCTGTTACGATAACGAGTCCTACGCCAATACGGGTATCCAGACCTCACCGACGACCCCCTATGGTGCGGTGACGACCTTTACCCCTTCAGGTCCGGTGGTGCCCGAAGGCAAGAAACTCTTTCCCAAGGATAACCCCAAGCTTATCGCCCACGGTCATCCGGCCCTGAAGTATGTGGCTACAGCCTCCATCGGCTGGCCGGTGGACCTGATGAACAAGGTCCGTAAGGGTCTCAACCAGGAGGGTCCGGCGTATCTCCACATCCATGCTCCCTGTCCTAAGGGTTGGCAGTTCCCGGCCGACAAGACCATCGAAATGGCTAAACTGGCCGTCCAAACGGGGATGTACCAGCTTTACGAATACGAAAACGGTGAATACAAGCTGTCGGTTAAAGTCGACAAGCGCAAGCCTGTGAGCGAGTACCTGAAACTCCAGGGCCGCTTCAGTCACTTGAAACCCGAGCATATCGCCAAGATGCAGGCCTTCGTCGACGCCCGCTGTGCCGAGGTCGGCATCACCGTGCCGGTGGTAGCTACCAGCGCTTAAATACCTGCCTACCCCCGGGGTTATTGGCGCTCTGGGGGTAGGAATATTTCATGATGTTGCTTGTGCTTTATCATTTGCTAGTATTTCTTTAGTTCATATTTTAGGTTAGGGCATGATGTTTTTCGTTGTAGTGACTGAGAAGAATAGCAGATTGTGTCGAAATTGTTGCTCACTTAATTGTAGCAGAGGAAATCTAATAATCATTCCACCTCCCAAATATACTTAATTATTTATAACGAAATATGACGCAATAGTAGAGAAAGACAAACCCATGAATTAAAACAAAATTTTTTGGGAGGTTTGGTATCATGGCTCTCGAGCCGTCGAAAAATATCCTTGACCCCAAGGAAACATATGGCCCTTTTATTGGTAACAAATGGACGCAACTGGTGCTGGCCATTATTGGCATGATTATGATTGCCAACCTGCAATACGCCTGGACCCTCTTTGTACCACAAGTAATGAAGGGATTTAACGCGACAAAAGCGGCAGTGCAGCTTGGTTTCTCCCTCTTTATCGCCTTTGAAAGCTGGGGGCAGCCGGTTGCCGGCTATTTTATCGACCGGTATAGCCCACGAGTGCTCTTGACCATCGCGGCCTTGATGATTGGTATTGGCTGGGGCGGAATGGGGCTGGCCCAATCCCTGACGGCTCTATACGTCCTTTATGCCCTGGCCGGAATTGGGGCGGCTTTTATTTACAGCGGTTCCATCGCGGCCGGCGTACGGTGGTTTGAAGCCTCCAAACGAGGGATGGCTTCCGGCCTGGTGGCGGCTGCCTTTGGTTCCGGCGCGGCGCTGTTTATACCCTTTATCGCGATAATATTAAAAAAGCAGGGTTATAATTCCGCCTTCGTAACTACGGGAATTATTCAGGGTATTATTGCCTTGATTGCCGCCCAGATGATGCGGTTCCCGCCGAAGGCTTCCCAAAATAATGCCCCCAAGGCTGGAGCGCAGGCAACTGCCGGGCGCCGGGATTTTACTACGGTAGAAATGTTTAAGACAGCCCACTTCTGGTTGATTTACCTGATGTTTCTGTTTATCTGTACTGGCGGCATGATTGTTACCGCCCAGACCAAGCCCTTTGGCAAAGAAGCCGGTATTGCCGCCAACATTATTGTCGTCGCGGCTACCATCAATACCATTGCCAATGGCGCCGGCCGGATCATCTGGGGCATGATCTCTGACAAATTGGGACGTTATAACACCATGTTCGTCGCTTTTACCATCAATGCTGTGGCCATGGCCCTGGTCCCGCTAATTGGTCATAATGCTTTTATGTTTGTTTTCTTGTTTGCCCTGATCATGTTTACCTGGGGGGAGCTTTTTGCTCTTTTCCCGGCCGTCAATGCCGATATCTTCGGCACTACCTATGCTGCTACCAACTACGGTTTTATTTATAGCGCCAAGGGAGTCAGCGGCATCGTCGGCGGTTTTGTGGCCGCCTTGGTGGCCCAGATGAGCGGCTGGTCACCGGTATTTTTAACTGGTGCTCTAATGTCCCTGCTGGCCGGTCTAGGCGCCCTTTTGCTGCGGAGCCTGCCCAAACCTGTGCCGCCGGGAATTACGACTGGTGATAGTAGCTTTACCACCGGGGCGTGAATTAACCAGCGTAATAAATGTTAGAAGAATTTTTGAAGCAGGGGTATGTCCTACCCCTGCTTCAAACTAAAGATGGATGATATGCGTGCGGATTCGGGTAACCTGTGGAGCCGGTGAGGTTGGCCTCTACCTGGTTAGTGGCCTCTGAAGACGCGACCGCATGATAAGGGTTTTGATTTAACTGTAAACTTGGTGCAGGTTCGCAGGGTGCACCTGAAAAGCTGTACACTAGAACTAGCGGATAAGGAGAGGGGCCGGGCGGCTTTTTAAAAGCCCTGGCGAAATGTGTTAATAAAATCCGGGCGGGGGAAAAGAAAGAATGAACTGGTTGGGGTCGGATCACACCGGATTGTTCAATAAAAGGAAAAGTTATGCTATAATCATAGGTGATGGCGGTTACATTCAAGGTAGACTTACCTGCCACCCAGTAGCACCGCTAGAAGAGGGGAATGGCAGCGCGGCTGGCTGCCCTTCCAGAACTGTTGGAGCTAGTTTATACCAGCTTCCCACCGTCAACATCCTACATCGTACTACAATTTTTAAGGTAGGCGTAAAGAGAACAGTGAGAGATGCGGCAATTTTATCTAGCGAAGGATCGATATCTAATCGTTTACTAGTTAAACGTCATGATTATTTAATCGGCTTTTTTCTTCGCAGCGCTCTGGTAGGAATTGTGGCCGGGGTAATGGGGGTTGCCTTTCGCCTGGCTCTGACGGAAGGAGAAGCATGGCGCTATAACCTTCTAATGTGGGCCCGATCGCTACCCGCCTGGGGATGGCTGGTACTACCCGGACTGGGTGGTTTGGCCGGAGCTTTTGCTGGCTGGCTGACTGGCTTCGCCCCGGAAACGGCCGGGAGCGGTATTCCCCATGTCGAGGCTGTCCTGAGCAGGCAACGCCGGTTGATGTGGTGGCGGGTGATCCCGGTGAAGTTTATCGCTGGCGCCCTGGCCATTGGTGCTGGGTTGTCCCTGGGCCGGGAAGGCCCGACGGTGCAAATGGGAGCTGCCGCCGGCCAGGCGGTGAGCAAGAGCCTGCTGAGGTCCAAAACTGAAGAGCTGCAGTTAATCGCCTGCGGGGCCGGAGCAGGGCTGGCAGCGGCCTTCAATGCCCCCCTGGCGGGGGTTGTTTTTGTTGTGGAAGAGTTGCGGCGTAATTTTTCTCCTTACGTCTTGATCGGAACCCTAGTAGCCAGTATTATCGCTGACTTGATCACCCAGAGGATACTAGGGCCGCTGCCTACTTTCAGGGTTACCGATTCATTAACGGCTTTACCCCTGGCAGCTTTACCCCTGTTCGTTGTTTTGGGTGCCCTGGCCGGTGTCCTGGGGGCGGCATTTAATCAGGGCCTGCTGGTAAGCCTGGATTTCGCTGACCGCTTCGCCCGCTACCCCCGCTGGATGCGCGTGATGGTGGTTGCGTTTTTGGCCGGCCTGGTAGGGTATTTTTTACCCACTGTTTTAGGCGGCGGCCACATGCTGGCTCAGGATGTTCTGGCTGGGCGGGTAGTCCTGATCCTTATTCCCCTCATCTTTGCCACCAAGTTTGGCTTAACTATGGTAAGTTATAGTGCCGGCGTCCCGGGCGGCATATTTTTACCCCTCCTCGTCCTGGGCGCCTTGCTGGGCTCCCTGGTGGGGCAGGTGGGAAGCTTGTTTTTTCCCGTCCTTCGGATGGCAGTTCCTTCCTTTGCTGTCGCCGGGATGGCGGCGTATTTTGTCGCCATTGTCCGCTCGCCCCTTACCGGGATTATCCTCATAATCGAGTTGACTGGTAATTACCAGCATATGTTGCCCCTGCTCATAGCCTGCCTGGTTGCCTATCTCATGGCCGAGGCCCTGGGTAGCCTGCCGGTTTATGAAGTGCTTCTGGAGCGTGATTTAACTAAAGGCAAGCGGGAAGATAATATCATACCTATCAATGAAGATAAAATGCTGGTAGCAGAGACGGTGGTGGAAAGCGGTTCCCGTGCCTGCGGTTGCCAGGTAAAGGACCTGGCATTGCCCCAGGATTGCCTCCTGGTGGCTGTCAACAGGGGTTCCAGGGAAATAATTCCCCGGGGTAACACGCGTCTTCTGGACGGTGACCACCTGACAATCATTGTACCGGAAGGCAAGGCGGGGGATCTTATGGCTGAACTAAATAGTAAGACATGCTGTCAACTCAGGATATGAGCTGTTCCCTGGCGAAAAGCCGGCTCCTTTAGCGGGAGCCGGCTTTTTTAACGTCCCAGCAAGCGGCGAATTTCTGGTAGCCGTTGCCTGGCTTCCTCATCCCCGGCGGTCACCAGGTTGCTGAACTGGCTGACATCCCAGGAGCCGATAGGTTTTTTAATGGGTTTCAGGACTAGATCGGCATAGAGGCGCAGGGTCAGGGAGGTGTTACGCTGGCTGATGATATCCAGACTCTGGAGGAGGACTTCACCGGCGTGATGGAAGTTGCGGTTAGGGATGCCACAGCCCAGGTCAACGGCGATGACAGTATCGGCGCCCAGGTAACGGGCAATATCGGCCGGCACATTATCCGTCAGGCCACCATCCACCAGGAAACGGGAACCTATTTTGTAAGGGGCAAAAAGGGCCGGGATGGAGATGCTCGCCCGGACGGCCTGCCAGGCGGGCACGTCGCCGCCGATGGCGAAGTCCGGTGGTAGGGGCTGGACAGGCCGGGCGCTGGTGTAAATAACTGTTTCCCCAGTTACCAGGTCGCAGGTAACGGCTGCTGTTAAAGGCTGCATTTCGGAGAGATGACGGTTGCCAATGGTCCGTTTGAGCATTCCTTCGATGGTACCACCGTTAAGTAACCCCAGGGGTAAGCCGGTTAACCGGTAGTTTTCTAGGCTGAAGGCGTTAAAAAAGGGCAGGTGGGTCATGGAATTGACAGCCGGCAGGAGGCCGGCGCCATAAATGGCGGCAGCGATGGAACCAGCGCTGGTGCCGACGATGAGGTCGGGTTTCAGGCTGTTCTCTTCCAGGACGCGCAGGACCCCCAGATGGGCAGCCCCTTTGAGTCCCCCACCTCCCAGGGCGAGGCCAAAACGCATAAAAGTAACCTCCTCGCAAATGGCTTGCAAATTAGTATATGCCCTGGAGGTAGGTAGCGTGCCCTTTATCCGCGTAAATATTGGCAGCTGTTAGCATTTTTACAACATCATATATAGAAAAAGGGCTGCCGTTCTACCAACGACAGCCCTCCAGGGCTCCCTGTTACTAGTTACCCAAAAACAACAGGATGAGGATTAAGAACAGGATGAAACCCCAGTTGCCAAAGAAACCGGGTCCAAAACCAAAACCGCCCATGATAACCCTTCTCTTGGTTTCTCTATTGGAAATTACTTCCAGCAATTAATATATACTTCCGCCCGTTAAAAGGTTACTGGTGCAAATGCTGCTGCTAATTATCGCCCATGAAAAGGAGGATCAAGATCAGGAAGAGGATAAAGGCGAAATTACCACCGGGGAACGTAAACCCCATCCCGCTCTCCTGGCTGGCTTTTTTCGGGGCGAAAAAGTTTTTCTCCTCGGCCATCTAGCTTCCCCCTATCTTGTTAGTTATACTGTAGTTTATTCTGGATATCCGGCCAACGTTACTGAGGAGCGATCCCCCTGGCTGGCCCAAACCTAATGCTGCAGCAGCAAAAATAAGGCGGAGCCGGGTAAGCTCCGCCTTAACGCAATGGCGCTTCTAGATGGCCGGATGTAGGGTTGCAAATAAAAAGCGTCCCTCATTTTCCGAGTACGCAAATATTATGGTGGTAACACCGGCAATCACCTGCATCCGGCCTTATTAACAGTATAGCAGAAAGGTTCTGCCTATGCAAGGGGAATTTTTTGTGGGACCGGCCTTCAAAATCGGCCTGGCTAGGAATGAAGCAGATCCAGGAGAAATATTTATTTTTGGCAAGCACCATTCGCACCGGGCTTCCATATATATAAAAGGTAAAGCCATCCTTCCCGGGGGGTAATAATGTGGAAGCCGGTTTTCTCGCCCTGGTAGCCATTTCGGTTTTGAAGGGCCTTAGTCTCCTTCTGTCCTACATCACCAATAACGCCTTTCCCCAACCCTTATCTGAGGAAGAAGAGCAAAAATACCTGGAACTCTGGCAGCGGGGTGATCAGCAGGCCCGTAATGTTTTAATCGAGCATAACCTGCGCCTGGTGGCCCACATAACCAAGAAGTTCGAACACACCGGTGAGGATACTGAGGATTTGATATCCATTGGGACTGTTGGTCTCATAAAAGCGATTAATACTTATAATAAAGCGAAGGGTACCAAACTGGCCACCTATGCTGCTCGGTGCATCGAGAATGACAACTCGATTACAAAGAGTAGCATGGTAACTCAGAAGCAAATTGCGCCCGGCTCCCATGCCGGGCGAGGATTGAAACAGAGCATCGGCGTGATAACGCCGGTGTTTTTCTTTTACGCGGGAGGGATAAAGGTGGCCCAGCAACCAAGGTATACCCAGTTATTACTTGACGAACCACCGCTGGTGGTCCTGCCATCGCTGGCGGTCAAATATGGTTTAGAAGAAGCTGTTTTCTTGCAGCAGCTGCACTACTGGCTGCAAAGGTCGGATAATTTAGTTGACGGCAAGTACTGGGTTTACAACTCGGTTCCTAAGTGGCGGGAACAAATGCCCTTTATGTCTGAAACCAAAGTGAAACGCATCATCAAAAGGCTGGAGAATATGGGGGTAATAGAGACGAGGCAAATGAACAAAAGCAGCATGGATCACACCAAGTGGTATACGATTAACTACGGGAAACTATATGAAGTTCCGGCTGATGATAAATGCCAAATAAACGGCGATAAAGGCGGCCATGGTGACGGGGGCAATCAAGGGAATAACGCAGACATACTAAGCCCTGCTTTACGAACAGGTCAAACTGACCCAATCGGCAGCGCATCCCGATTAGGCCAAAACGACCTGATCGATGATGCCACCACCCGTTCGGGTCAAAATGACCCGAACGATCAGGTCATTTTGTTCGCGGCAGAGCCCTCAAAACCTTGCGCTCCAAGGGTTTCCGGTCTCTACAGAGATTACTATACAGAGACTACTAATGTTGTTGTAGGGGAAATCAGCGGCAAAATTCAGACAGATTTTGCTGCAACAACAGGCCATCCTCTGCCGGCGGAGGCAGCAAGCGAGTTGGCCAGGTATCCCTTGGATTATGTGTCGGCTAAAATAGCCTTGCTCGATCAGGGAAAGGAAAAGCGGAATGCGGTAGGCTGGCTGCTGGAGGCCTGCCGGGAAGACTATCGGCACCTGCCGGGGCCGGTGAAGCCTAAAAAGAAAAGGCCATCTCCAGGGCCTCCACTGCATAGCAGCGGATATGACAAGTACCGGGAATTATACCGGCTTGTATAAAATCGCAGCAGGAACGCTATAGTGCGCCTGCTGCTTTTGTTTACAGCTGGTATTCAACGGTTTTCTGCCGGGCGAGAATGTCATAAAGGAAACTGGCTTTGCTTAATTTTTCCACCTGCATTTCCTCTGGTATGCAGGCTAAAGGTTCAATGGGTTCCCTTACCCTGGCAATAGCCGCACCCAGGACTTCAAAACGCCGGTGGAAAGGCATTTTCGCAAAGTCGGGGGAGACGACCAGCAGGTCTATATCGCTATCCTCCCGGGCATCACCCCTGGCCTGGGAGCCGAAGAGAATTATCTTATCCACCTTAAGGCCTTGTTGTTTAAGGGCATCGGCGAAGTTCTGGATTATGGCTTCAATATCGGGTCGTTTTTGAGGCATTCTAGCACCTCCCTGGTCCTGGCAAGATAGTCCTTAGCAACTTTCCTTAAATATGCCTTGAGGGCTGCCTGCAGGTCTTTGGGGTAACGGGCATGCGGCCCTATGGCATCCAATATTCCCAGAAATTTGAGGTGATTAAACATGGCTTCAGCAGCGGAAAAATCATATTCAGCCTGAGCCAGCCATTCCTGGACTTCCGGTATCATGATTAACACCTCTAAGCCATAATACCACATTTTGTAAGAAAGGCCAAATAATTTTTTGAGAGGGAAATTGCCATGAAAAAAGCATCCCAAATTTTAATCATAACTGTTATAGGGGTGGCCATTATTCTTGCCGATGTATGGCTGCTCGGCCCCGTGGCGGCCATCTTCGCCGCCGCCTACAAATGGCTTGCCGGGGGGCTGCACGGGCACCCCAATTACGCTTCGGCCTGGTGGTACTTCCATCACCCGCTGGCAGCCGCCAGAGCCTGGCTGGGCGGCCACCTCTCCCAGCCCGAAGTACGTTCTTGGTGGATCGGACTTAATGGGTTAATAGCGGCAACCGTACTCCTTTCGCGGTTGGTCCGGAAGTTATCATTAGCCCAGTATTTTGAGGGGCTATTGAGCGCCTTGAAATTCAACAGTGGGAAGAAAAGAAGCGAGAACCGGGATATTATCAGCCTGCATATGAACCCCTTAAAGTTTAGCCTCAAAAAACATCTTGACCGCAGCCGGCGCAAAGAAATTTTCCTGGGCCTGGACGACCGCCGGCGGCCGGTGACCATTCCTATGGTGAAGTTGAAAGAACACATCCATATCCTTGGAGGCAGCGGGACCGGCAAGACCAGCCTGGCTGTGCTGCCGATCTGCATCCAGGCTATCCGCCAGGGCTTGCCGGTTATTTGCATTGACTTTAAGGGGGACGAGCAGGCGGTTAAGCTCCTGGCCAGGGAGGCCCGGGCGGCAGGTAAAAAATTTCACTTTTTTACCCTGCACCCCCGGCTGGCCACCAGCACTTACAACCCCCTGGCCAGCGGCTCTGTCATCTCCAAGGTGGAAAGGGTAATGATCGCCCTGGAGCTTATTTTTGAGGGCGAGGCTAAGTTTTACTCCTATGTCCAGCAATCATTTTTCATCCCGCTGCTCCAGCGGCTGGAAGATGAAAAAGTCGCTTATACCCTCAAGGATATTCAGCAGCTGCTGGAAAGCCCGCGCCTGCTTGAAACCTTAACCGGAAAGGAGGTTAACGAGAACCAATTGAAGGGGTTAACGGCTGCTTTAACGCCCTATGGGGAATGGAAGCAGATTAACAACCCCAGCCCGGATATTGACCTGGGTGAGGTGATGCAGCGGGGAGAGGTTTGCTATTTTGACCTTCGCAGCGCCATTACCCCTACTGTTAGCAGCGCCCTGGGGAAGATGATCGCTATGGACCTCCAAGCCCAAGCTGTTTACCGTAATGAAGGCGACCCTATAACCGTAATAGCTATTGACGAGTTCCAGAATATGGCCTGTGACGCCTTCCGCAATATTGTGGCTAAGGTACGTAGCGCCGGTTATGGCCTGGTCCTGGCCAACCAGGCCCTGGGGGACCTGGCGGCGGTGTCCCGGGATTTCGCTAACGTCATCACCACCAATACTGCCACCAAGATCGTTTTCAATGTTGAGGACCCGGCTGACGCTGAGTATTTTGCCCGGCGCAGCGGCCATGTCCTCCTGGAAGTCAGCAGCGAAAGCACCAGCCGAAGCCAGGCAGCCTGGTTGAACGTCTGGAACGGGAAGCACTTGACCCAGGGCGAGAGCCATTCGCAAGTTGAAACCTACCATATCCACCCCAACGTCTTTTTAAAACTACCCTTCGGCAAATCGGTAATTTTCCGGCGCGGCCAGGTGGCCACTTTAACCAACCATGCCCACCTGCTAACTCTTGCTGAAAAGAAGATGTTGGAGCAGGAACCCTGGCCCACGCCTCCCGATCTTCACTCGCCGTCAACCAAGACTGTGAGTGATTTTGTGGAGGAATTGAAAGCTGACCTCATCCAGAGCAAGGCAAGCAAACCAGCGCCGGCCAGGCCTGATGCGGCCCGGCTTATTGAAGTCGAAGAGATAAAACTATGACGGTTTACGCGCGTCTTATCGGCATAATATGCCAAACCGCCCCGGGCAACTACCCCGTGACACGGGTCCGTTACCCGGCCCGGCCCCGTTTCCCGCCATCCTATCACGGGGTTTACGTGCCGTCCAGTCGCGCCGGACCGCCCTTTTCTCCCCATAACGTTACCGCCCCGCGGTAACGTTATGGGGAGTAGGAGCAGCCACCCCGCTAACTGTTCCTAAACTCGCTTGCGCTCGTAAAGGAACAGTAAGCGTGGCTCCGGCCCCTGGCCGGCCGCCCCCTTTGGGGGCAAGGGTGTCGCTGCGCTCCACCCGGCCGGCCGGGGCCTCCGGGGTTCGGCTGCGCCTCACCCTGGCTGCTCCACGCGTCCCTGCGCTTCGCCCTATTGGCAGCTTGCCTGGCGGCAACCTGCCAATTAGGGCTACGCTCCGGGCCGCCAAAGGGGAGGGGGCGCCGCCCCCTCCCCTTTGATGCCCTTCCCCGCCGGGGGCCAGGCCCCCGGACCCCCTTCAGAGGGCCGTAAACGGCCTTGGAAGCCGCCGGGCTTGTCCCGGCGGGGGTTCTTAACTGCTCCTTGTGCGGCGAATCTGGACTCTGGAGGGCATTTGAGAAACTTGCCCGCCTGTTTGTCCAGCAGTTGGAAACCGGGGATGGTAACGCCGAACTTATTTGTCACACGGTGCGACAAACAGGACGATAACCTCAATAGGAGCCAATTTCTCCAACAGTTGGACAAATTGGCTCCTGTTAATTTGTATGCCTGCAACCTTATTGCCGAAGGGAGTGATGATCATGCCACGCAAAAAGGCGGCGGTGGCCAAACAGCTTACCGAGCGGGATAAAGTCATCCTTGCCGACCTGGCCAGGTGCCGGGTTTTATCTTTGGAACAAATTAAGCAGGCTTACTGGCCTCAAGCTAAAGAGCGCACCTGCCGGGAGCGTCTGGAGCAGCTGGCAAGGGCGGGTTATGTAAAGGCCTATACTGTTCCCGGGGAAAAACCGGACACGTTTTTGGAGGTTTACTTTTTGGAGAGGATGGGGAAAAGATGGGCCACCGGCCCGGAAGGGCCTTTTTTAGATCCTGCCGTGGTTTTTGTCAACCCTGGCAAGGTGGATGAGGTTATCCACCAGGTAAGGACCAATGCGATCTATTTCCGCCTTTCAGAGGCGGAAAGGGCCACCTGGCGGGTAGGGGACGTTATTGAACTAGAAGGGGGGAGTTACCGGGGCAGTACTGGTGTTGAAGCACCGGACGCGGCCTATATCGCTGCTGATGGGACGGAGGTGTTTGTGGAAACGGATACGGGAAACTATACCCCAACGCAAATTGCCTCTAAGGTACGGAGCTTCGGGAATAAAAAAACTATTTGGGTATGCCCGGCAGGAAGGCAAAAAACGTTGAGGCGTTACGGTGCGAAAGGAGAGTTTTGCATTTACCAGGTTAAAGCCAGTTGAATATTTTTATGGGAGGTAAAAAGAATGGAGCAATTTTACTGCTTGTATGATGAGACTTTGTTTGCCAATGCTGGTGGCGAGGCGCGGAAGTTGGCCGGCGGCGGGCTGGCTGTGGTCATGACCTGCGGGGAAGAGGCGACCATGATCATTGCTATGATACCAGGCCGGGAGCCGGTAATCGTAGATGCCAGCTATGAGTTTCCCAATGATGTCCGGCTTATGGAGCGGGCGTTTAAAGACTGGCCGGAAGAGGTCCTGGCGGAAATTCAGGTAATGGTGCAGAGGTATCAGCCGGCTTGGTGGAAATAATGTTCGTTGAGGAAGGTTAACCGCGAGGAGGAATAATTATTATGCGAAAACAAACCAAAAAGGCTATGATCTTAGATATGCTTGCTAGAATTGGAAGCATACCCTTGGTTGATGCTGCCAGAGTACTTTACAATGACAGTGGGGAACTGGCGCAATTGAAAGTTATACGCCTGCTTAACGCATATAGGGTCAATGACGCGAGGTTTTTGAAGATCCGGATCATAAAAAAGCATATACAGGAAATATCGCCCGAAATTAGTTGTTGACATGCTATGAGTGATTGGTATAATGATAGATAAAGGTGACGTGTGCCCATCGGGAAATGTGAAAAACCCTATATAGGCGTAGTGTGCCCTTCAGAAGGTAAAATCCAGAGAAAAAACCGGACAAGATATAACTGGCAGCAGGGAAAATAACATTGCTGCCAGTTATTTTTTGGTTTTGTTTATGCTTTTTCTTTTTCTGCTTGCCTTTTCCGTTCCAGGTCTTCAATCCACTCTAAAGCCCGAGAGCTCTTAGGTTTGCTACTAAATCAGTGGGTGGGAGAACATGGCTCCGCCGAATTAATCACTCCGGAGGTTCACCATGTTTCGCATTTAGATAAGTCGATACCATATCTGTTATAAATTTCAAATCGCGCCTTGTATAGCCATGTTTTTTAAGTTTCCAATATATATCAAGTATAAACTTTACCAACTCTGGATCATCTGGAATAGGTGGAGGAGGAATGGAACTTTCTTCATCATGCCAAATATCTTTTAATCTTTCAATAAGCCATGGGGTACTTTGATATTTTTTTTGAATTTCTTCAGGTATCAAGCGGCCAGCAGCAAGGTAAACTTCAGGGGCTTCAAAGTTAGTGGCAAAACGGCGTAAAAAATGCATAGAAGGAGTAACTTTATTTCCTTCAAGTTTCCAAATGTATGTTTGAGATAGGCTAAGTATTTTAGCCACGTTTCGCATTGATAAACCTTTTTTCTCTCTCCAAGTTTTAAGCCAGGTTCCAAAGTCATTCATGTATATTCTCCCTATGGTGTTTATTTTTTTATTATATTACCTTTTTGCTTGAGCGTAAACCAAAAAGTTGTTGACAACTAATAAGATGACATATATACTATGATCGTAAACCAAAAAGGTAACAGGAATGACAGGCAAACGGAAAAGAATGGTGTAATCGTCATGGGTTACCTTTTGTTCGGGGGCAAGGTAAACGTGGTCCGGGCAAAGCGCCCGAAGCGGACCGCCCGGAGGTTGCCAGGGTGATAACCCAATAGTCCCCGGCGACTATCTTGGCCCAATTAGCAGGTCTAATCCGTGAAGAAATGAAGTAATTTTATTCTCAATTTACAATAACATGCTCTTTTACAAATTAACACACGGCGTGCGGGAAGAACGCCCGGGGTCCGCCGTGGCCTTATCTTTCTTATCGAGGTGAATGACATGCGCTTGCGCCAGGTTTTTCTGGAGGACATCTTTTCAGGTAATCCTAATGAATGGGACAAAATAAATGATATATATGCTCTATGCGGCGCAAACCATGCCAAAAATTACATATTTAGGAAATACGGGATAAAAATGAGGAATATAGAGATTCGTGAAGCTCTAGCTCGGCCTGCTAATTCTGGCGCAATATATGCAAAAGAAGCGCACAAAACGGCCTGGTTAGAAGCTGGATTGAAATAGTAACGGTAGTATCTAAGAAAAATATATGGCACCCTTAATGGAAGTAAATGGACGCATTTTACGGCGGCATAGGAGATGATAAAATTTTAACCGAACGCGATCATCAGGTTTTGCGTTTTCTCGCAGAAAGTCGATTTTGCACACCTGACCAACTTATCAAAGCTGGCATTTTTAAATGCAGCCGGAAACGTTGCTTGAACCGGTTAATCGACCTGAAAAAAGACGGATTTTTAAAATCTGGCCGCTTGTCCCAGGGCCAGGCTTATTATTTCCTTACGCCAGCGGGGGGTGAAGCAATAGAGTTACCCGATCCCTGGTACTCTCGGCGATATAGAAATGCACGGGAGAATAAAGTCGTCAGGGAGCTTATTTATACCGATTTCGCAATAACTATGGAGGTTAAATACCTCGACCGCAAAGACATTTTCGATTGTTTGAACGGGGCGGGGTATGAAGCTTTAAACAAGATTTTTAAAGCACAAGATCGAGATCGCTATTTCAAAATAAACGAGGTTCTGCACGCTTTGATCCTTGATTATTACTATTCACTAAAGTCCCTAGCGGCCAGGGTGTCTGCTTATACAAAGTTGCCGCATGAGTTGCGGGATAAAGTGGTTATAAATATCCTTACATTTTCCCTGAGCAGGAAAGCTCAGCTGGCACGGCTTATTACTAAATACCCTATAAATGTCAAGATCTACAAAGCGGATCTCAAATATTAAAGCTGGAGGGTTTTAATGTGGACGAAAACAAAGTAATTCAAGAGTGCGCTAGTATTATCGCCAGGGGTCTCAAAGTGAACGTGGACAATGAACTGTTAACTTTCGTTAAAGCTCTCATTGAGAACGTAAACAATAACCCCGGCGATTTTCGCGCTTTCGCAGACTTAACACCTAAAGAGTATTCCGCAATACGGAGAAGGTTCAATTTAAGTCACAAAGAGGCGCTTGCATTTTTTGAAGTTGTCAAATTTCTATTATCAGCCGAATATGAAAAAATAACTATACCCCAAGTAAGTTGACCCTGGGCTCGATATAGGCAACAGTTTTTATGTTAAGGCCGGAAGGCTGGGGGCTGAAGGCCGGGATGGAAGGAGGGATGGCAAAGGGTGAGGAGATAGATATAAGATAAGGGTAGTAGCTGGCCATATTGATAAATTGGCAGTCCTGGGGTAAAATGGTGGCAGGAAGGTGATAAAAATGGCAACACCTTCAATACTCCTGGTCCGGGGGGATATTATGAATGAGAAAGTAGTCTATTCCATGGTCAAACGTATACAGGAGAAGTTTAATCCTGAAAAAATTATCGTTTTCGGCTCCTGGGCGAGAGGAGAAGCCGGGCCGGACAGTGATATAGATATTCTCGTCGTCATGGACTGCGCTTGGGAGCAAAAACGACAGATGCAGGTGGCAATCCGTAAGGAATTACGGGATTTTAAGGTGCCGAAGGATATTATCGTTGCCAACCCTGCTGATATTAGCAAGCATAAAGACTCCTGGTGGACCGTTTATCATCCCGCCCTTAAAGAAGGGTTGGTGCTATATGAACACTGAGGAAATTAAACAAGAAGCCCTAAGATGGTTGAAAAAAGCTAAAGGGGATTTACGAGTAGCAAAGTTAGCTTTTGAAGATGAAGAAGGGCCAGAATATGGTTTAGCCTGCTATCTGGCACAACAGTGCGCTGAAAAGAGCCTGAAAGCATTTCTTATCGGCAGGGGAATTGAGTTTTCGTATAAGCATGACCTGGAGTATCTTATTGAGCTTTTTCCACCTGAAAATAAGGCTGCTTTTGCCGGGATGGAGCTTGAATGGTTGAGCGATTGGGTTACTGAAGGCCGTTACCCTGGCGACTGGCCGGAGGCAACCCATGAAGATGCAAAAAAAGCGATTGAAATAGCGGAAGCCATATACAACAGGGTTTCTGAGAATTTGAGAAGTGAATAAAGTACCGGCGTGCCGGTGCTTTTTGATTCCCTTATCATTGTTGCCGTAATTACTAATGCTATAAGGAGATGATTTCCATGTTCAAGAAGCTGGCCTTTTTTGCTGCCTTGGTGGCAATGCTGTTCTCCTTTATCGTTCCGGCCCGCGCAGAAATGGAGTACCGCTTCAGCGATAAGGGTACCATCACTACCGACTTTTCCTGGGGGCAAGACGACATCATTGAGGCCATCGACTTTGAGCTTTACGGCGGCTATCCTGACGGCACTTTGGGACTGAACAACAACATGACCCGGGCGGAGTTCGCCGCCGTGCTGAACCGCATTGTAGATGCCGGCGGCACTCCCGGGCAGAACTGGTACGACGGGGCAGTAGATGGCTTAGTTAAAGCAGGCGTTATCCCGGATAAGTCCGGGGACTGGGATGCCGCCATTACCCGGCTGGAGGCGGCGCAGTGGCTGGGCAGGCTGGCTAAAGTCTACCAAGTGGCGGTGAAGGACCAGGGGGCGGTGTTCAGCGACACCTCTGACCCGGAAGCCACTTATGCCGACAAGACGGGCTTGATGAAGGGTATCAGCCCGGGCGTCCTGGGGGCCGACCAGAACCTGCTGCGGGGTGAGGCGGCGGTGCTGCTGCTGCGGGTGGCGAAGAGTGTGGACAGTAACTTGCCTTCGGATGATGAGTTAATCCAAGCGGCTAAAGAAGCGTTGGAAGATATTAATGCCAATGTGGCGGACTATGAGGCTCGGAAAAATGTGGACTTGAATTTTTATGACAAATTGCCTTACAAACGGGTCACAAGGAATTACTTCGAGGGTGAACGGAAATTTCTATACGATGGGCGGAATGACGGACGTAAGAATTACCAGATCACAAAAAGCGAAATAAAGGTAGCCGTAAAACACAATGCTGTTGCTATCGTCGTAGCCAAAATCGAAACTGAGAGTGGCTATAAAGGGATCGGCATTTCCCGCTTTAAGAAAATTGATGGCCGCTGGATGATGACCCAGGGTGGACCGCCTGACAACAGAGACTATAAATACCTTCAGATGGTCGGCTATCTGAAATAACTATGGAAATAACTATGAAGGAGTGAATTTATCCATGTTGCGAAAAGCCTTTTTCAGGGCTTTTTTCTTTTTGCTGCTCATGGCAGCATTTGTTAACCCGGCCTTTGCTTTTTATGGACGTGGAAATACCGAAGGGGCATCTTCCGACTCCCAGGCCCCCCTTTCCAACGGCATGACCTGGTTCGTCCGCCGCGTCCCGGTGCTTTTTTACGATCCATCCCCAAACGGGGCGGAATATAACACTGAGGCCAACACCTTCAGCTTGAAAAATCCCGACCTAGTGTGGGGCGAACTTTGGACCAAACCGGACTGGGCCAACGAGAGCAGCCGGTTCGGGTTGAACGAGTTATACACCCCTATCAACCCCGCTATGACACCGGCGCCGGCGACTGCCACAGGGGAAGTGGCCGTGCCCATGGATAAGGTTACCGTCCAGACGGCGAACTGGATAGACCCGAAGGTGGTCGCCCACTCTGGGGGAAAAGACTGGGGCGCCGATATGTCCGACGGGGTTTATTTGAACATGCCTCTGCCTTCCCGGGAAGCCTTCATTAACCAGGATGCGGGCGTAAACGCCAGCCAGGAAAACAAGTATAAGTCCATCTTCGGCCGGGAGATCCCTTCTTCGGATGGAAGTAAGGTTTACTTCCGCGCCCTGGACGCCTTCGCCCACGGAGCTACGTATTATTACCACCTCTTTTTGAACGAAGGCCCGCAGGAAAATAACTTCGCCGTGGCGGCCGACGCGATGCCGCGGTATGACGAAAGGACGCCCGCCGGCATCGGTTTCTATCGGGGCAAAGATTGGGCGAATAACCTCAAGAGCGACCCCGGCTCAGTGCCGGGCTTTATCGGGGCCGTCACGCCCTGGTGCAACCTGAAATTGACCGGGCCGAATGAAGTGACAGGGGCCCCTGGAGAAGAGAAGGTAGTCGAGTTTACGGCGACGAGCGAAGTCGGCTCTGCCGTGACGACGGACGTCGGTACCAGAAGGGACGGCCAGGGGCAGTTCGATTTGGCAGTTCAGGGATTGGCCCTACCCGCCTGGGGGAAAATACCGGTCAAGCTGAAGTTCAAAGTTGAGGACCGGCCCTATACCGTCCGGGTGATGATAGACCCTAATGAGAGTACTTTAGAGACCCGGTACGACGACAACTACGTTGACGTGACGGTAAAGCCTGTCGCCCCGGATATGTACGTTAAGACCCTGGACCCCGGCGCTTCGGCCGTAACCCCCGGCAGTTCCTACAGCGGGACGGTAGTTTTTGGCCTGGCCAATGATTACGCGCAGCCTGTCCAGGGAGCTTTGAGCCTGACCAATAACGGCCAGCCGGTAGCCGGGGTGGATGGGCAAATAGTGGAGTTCAAACCTGGCGAAGAGAAAAGTTTCACCTTTACCTTTGCCGGCGCGGACGAGGGCAATACTTTGGTGGCAAAAATCCACCCGGTGAACCCGCCGGACGACCGCGACTGGAGCAACAACAGCAAAGAGGCTTATGTTCCGGCTGTAAACCGGCCGGTTTCGGGCGGGGGCGGCTATCTGATCCTGCAAGCTTACAGCCAGGCCGGGCAGGATATATACGGGAACGAAGTGCCTTCTATGCCGCGGGACCCCGGGACGGCGAAGTGGACGGATACGGTGAAGGCGACGTTAAAGCCTCCAGCCCCGACGCCTCCAAGGGGGACCCTGGATTGGTGGAAAATAACGAACGCCAAGATAACATATCCCAAACGTAATCCGGAATTTACTTTTGGGCATCCGGTGCCTCCAGACGGAACGCTGACGGTAGACATGACTCCTAACGGTCACGAAGCGACGGCGGAGTTTAGGGAGGATTGGAGCGTAGCAGGGGCACCGATATACGACAATCTGACTGGTGAGATGGCGCCAGGACCTACGGAGTACCCGATAACGGCCAAATATGAGATAACCTACCAGTACCATTGGACGGAATGTGACGAGTATGGCTGCTGGACTGAGACCGCCACGGCGGCTTCGAGCGGCAGTGTCACGGCGCAACTATTAGTCAACGGCACGGGGGTTAATTCCCTATGATGCGTATTCTGAAGAAGGAAGATGGATTTATTTCCATCTTCCTTCTTGTAATTATGCTTATTATGATGGCGTCATTAATGACGATAGTGACTGGAGTGGCGTTAGGCGCCCATAAGCTAGCGACCGCAACCTATATGTGGTTAGGCGAAGCGGTAAATTTTAGCGCTAATACTGCCAATATAAGCGGTATGACTGATAATACGCCGACCAACATTGATATAGCCAGGAGCAATTTTGCCGTCGCCTTTGCCAGAATGACCAATACCAGTTTTACGGGAGGCCAGTTTGCGCCCGGTCCGGGATGCCCCTATCCGGGGCCGATAACCTTAAACAATTTTACAGGCGTTAACCCCGGCGACCCTATCCCTTATGGGACAGCGAGGCAGCCCGGTTTTATGGCGTCAATAACCGTGCCGGTGTGGGGTAAGAGCCTGCCGTTTATTGGGCCTCAATACGTTACAGTGCCTATGCGATACTTCGCGCCGGTAAAAAGCACGCAATTGCATTGAGGAGATGATTTAAGATCGGTCTGGAATTTTCAACTCATGACTGGTTAACAGAAATTGAGCGCCAGCGTAGGAACATTACCGACGAATTGGCGGCACAAATATCCCGGGAACATCCAGAGATATTTACGGACCAGATAGTGGGGGACAGATACTCAGCGGCCAAAGACCTGGTGAAAAACTACGTCCCCCTGCGCCGGTGGGCAGAATTTCTCGGGGCAACCGTTACTTATGAAAACGGGAAGGTATTCGTTAACCAGTAAGTCTTCTTTTTCTGGCATCCCCGGCCGAGGCCGGGGGTGCCTATCATTCACTAGGACCGCAAGCGTTAAGCAATTTATGAGAAATGACAGAAATAGCCAGCAATGAGAATACATCAGCACATATAGGGTGGCCAGAAATATCAGTCCCTTAGGGGTGAAAGTGTACGTACAGGAGAGGCAAAAATAACCCGTCAAGGCTTGATATAACTGGCAATATGCCTACCGTGACCTTGCTTTCGTGAGGGTACTTCCCCGGGGGCCGCCGCAACGTCTTTCGGCCTAACGGCGTGACGTAGCGGCGGCCCGAATAAACAAGGCAACAGAGGATGGCAGCAGGAGCGCTAAAGCGCACCTGCTGCCTTTGATTTCAAGCCTCCTGGCCTTCCGGCCGGCCTTGGATTATACCGCCGCCGGGCCGGTCCGGCAAGGGTGCGGCCTGCGGCATATGCTCCTTCGCTCCGCTCAGTCCGCTATTCCTCGGCCCCTCCCTCCGGTCGGCCCTTGCCTCCCCGTCCCGCTGGCAAATGCTGCTGTTAAGGCCGGAAGGCAGGAGCCAAAGGCCTAAGAACAAAGGGGGTTATATTAATGACCGAAGGTATGCTGAAACTAAAGCATGACGCTGGCGGCTACCGGCACTATATTGAGACAGCCCAGGGCGAGCATGTTGACCTGCACTGCGGCTGCCGCCTGGCTGTCCAGCTGGCGAAAATGAATGATAACCGCTGCAGTTATTTGGATGAGGTATCTTATGCGCCTGCTGGCTGGCTGCAAGGCCGCTATGAGGGAAGTTTATGGGGGCCGGAGGCCAGGGCATACTTATATTTTACGCTTCTTCCGGGTTTGGAAGTATCCTGCCCCTTGCCGGAGGGGGTAAAGGTTAAGACCTATTTTTAAAAGACTAGAAGGGAGAAAGAACAGGCCAAGCTATAGCTATATTGATATTTTGGTAACCCTGGGGTAAAATGGTGGCGGGAAGGCGATAAATAATGGCTTTTTACCGGAAGGAAGGTGGCTAATAGTGAGCGTAGCCAAGGATGAATTATATCGATTAATAGAGGCTTTGCCAGAGAAAGAAACTCTTGTGGTGAAAAGGTTTTTGGAGTTTGTATTAATCCAGGCTAAAGCTGAAGACCAGGCTTGGCTGGAAGCTGATTTAGGTGAATTACCTCCGTATGATTGGGGGAAGGAAGGGCCAGCTGAAGGGAAACCGGTAAAGTATGAATCAGGTATCGGCTTAATTATCGAGGGAGGCAAACAGTAATGGTTATTAGGGCGGTAGCGGCAGGGGATATTCTTTCAATTGCCCTTCCCACCCATGATCCCAAAGGCCATGAACAGGAAGGGGTGAGGCCTGCTGTAGTTGTAGGTGTGCCTCAAGGCCCTGTGCGCTACCCCGTGGTAATCGTGGTGCCCTTGACAACGCAAAGTGGCCCGTGGGTTGCAAGAAACCCAGCTTTATACCAATCCCTGCCCCCAGGGGCCGGAGGGATTCCCAGGGCCTCGACCGTATTAATTGACCAGGTACGGGCAGTTGATGTTAGGCGGGTAAGGGCATATCTTGGAACCCTGGAGGAAACGACATTTGAACCCATTCGAACTAGCTTGCTGAAGCTCTTTCAGAAGGGAACTCTCCAAGAGCAAGCCTAAGACGGAGAATGTCATATGGCTGGAAAGCAAGTTGAGTTAACGGTCCGGGAATATATCCAATTGTTGCGTAAGAATAATATCAGGGTTGATAGGGCTATCCTTTTTGGTTCCTATGCTTCAGGCAAGGCCCGGGAGGATAGCGATATCGATGTGGCCATTATCAGTCCCGATCTGGGCCGGGACAGGATAGAAGAAACGGTGGTTCTGAAGAAACTGGCTGAACAGGTGGATTATGATTTATCGCCGCGTCCTTATTCCCTTGACCAGTATCGTAACGCCAAACGGGGCGATTTCCTGCATGACGAGATTATAAGGAGAGGCAAAGCCATTTAGGGAACGCGAGCTGAGCAGGCATTATTTTACATTGGCGACGCTAATAGATATTGGCCACGGTCCTGGACCGGGGCTATTTTTTACGGAAGGGGCTCCCTCATTGGAGCCCTTTTCCTGTGGTAGGACAATCTGCGCCTTTCGTAGAATATAGGGAAGGGGGGACGACCGGTGAAGGGTAAAAAACCGGGACTTCAAGGTAAAACGCCATTCCCCATAAACGTGAAGGTGGTTTATTCATCCGCGGGTGCTTCAGGGCTGCGGGACGCTTACCGTCTCCTGGCCAAAAAAGTGCTGGAGGCTAGCAGCAGGTGCAAGCAGCAATCTATGTGAGGGTGAGCACGGAGGACCAGGCCCGGCACGGCTACAGCCTGGCGGAGCAGCGCGATGCCTGTCACCGCCGGGCTGTTTCTCTGGGGGTTGCTTCGGTCCTGGCATTCGCGGATGAAGGCGTCAGCGGGGCCCTCCTTGACAGGCCGGGCTTAAATGCCATGCGTGAAGCGGTCCGAGAAGGGCAGGTTGACATTATAATTCTCCGGGACCCTGACCGCCTGTCCCGGAAGCTGGCCCATCAGCTGCTCCTGACGGAGGAATTTGAAAAAGCCGGCGTCCGCCTGGATTTCTTGGACTTTACCTGGCAGGATACCCCCGAAGGCAAACTGTTTTACTCTATCAGAGGGGCCATAGCCGAGTTTGAAAAAGAGAAGATCAGGGAGCGCATGACCAGGGGCAAAACCCAGAAAGCCAGGCAGGGCGGGATCCCGATAGGGTTTTATAACTATGGTTATAGCTACGACCCGGAAACCGGGAAAGTGTCAGTCTTAGAGGAAGAGGCTGCGGTAGTAAAGAATATATTCCGGTGGTTTATCGAAGAGGACCTGGGGGTTAACGGTGTTGCCAAAAGGTTAAATGAGCAGGGTATACCGACACGGAAAAAGAAAAACCCGTGGCACCGGATGGTGGTCAGGCAGATCCTGACTAATCCGGCTTATAAGGGGCTATGGAAGTACAAAGGGATAGATATTCCGGTTCCCGCTATAATCGATCCCGACACCTGGAATAAGGCCCAGGAAAAATTAAAAGAGGCCAGGCGGCTATGGGCCGGTAAAAGCCGGCAGGAGTATCTTTTATCCGGCCTGGTAACCTGCGCCGATTGCGGCAATACCATGACCGGCGTTTACGCCAAATGGTGGGGGGTGAAAGACCGGCGTTACACCTGCCGGAAACACTTTCAGGGGACGAAAAATAGCGGCTGCCGGCCAGTCAAAATGATACTCGCCACTCCGGTGGAGGAAGTGGTATGGGAACAGGTCTGCTCCTGGCTCCAGGACCCGGACAGCCTGGTAACCGCCACCATTGAGGCTTCTCCCCAGGTTGAAGAAGTCCGGGGCGAACTGCAACGGATAGAAAGGCATTTGAAGGAGGTGGAAAAGGGAAGGGAGGCGGTCCTGGAGGCCCTGGCCGCCGGCCTGCTGGAACTGGACGCCCAAACAAAAAATAAATTGGGGGAATTGAAAAGGCGTAAAGAAAGGCTGGAACAGCGCCAGAAAGAGCTGGCCGCCACCCTCCAGGGGATAGAGGGGGCGGCCGGGAAACTGGTAGAGTTCCGTTCTCTGGCCCAGGAAGTGCTGGCCAAACTGGATGACCTTAACTTTGCCGAGAAAAAGGCCCTGGTGCGGGCTCTGGTGGCTCAGGTAGTCATATCCGGGCGGGTAAGCCCGGGAAAACACGGCCTGACTGGAGTCAATGTTACTGTCCTGGCCAGGGTATCCGAACCGGGGAAGGCCGGCAATATTACCATTAATTAACGCTACCTTTTGTCATTGACATTGAGATCCTCATGCACTTACGTGCCTTAAAGAAGACCCGGGGTGAAGTCTCCCTTTATGATCCCATCGGCGTGGACCGCGAAGGTAATGAGATCGCCCTGATTGACATCCTGGGCTCTGAACAGGATGTAGCCGAGATGGTGGAATCCTCCTGCGAGCAACAACGGGTGCGGCAGAAGGTTAATACCCTGACGCCCCGGGAGAGAAAGGTCCTGGAGATGCGTTACGGGTTATTGCAGGGTTTCCGCCGTACCCAGCGGGATATAGCCCGGAAGATGGGCATCTCCCGCTCCTACGTCTCCAGAATAGAAAAAAAGGCTATCCAGAAGTTGTTGAAGGAATTATCGGTTTGATAGGACGTAGGGCTTATAAAGGGAGGAATGCAGTTTCCCCCTTAGTTTTTATTCAGGGCGGTATTCAGGTAGCAGGAAAACGTACCTTCGTGCCGAAATAAAAATATTTACGGTCTGTCCTCGCCCTGGCCGGTACTTTAAGGGAAGGGCGAGCCAGTTTCCTTGGGGCTGGCAGTTATCGTTTTTATTCTGTTGTCTTGTCGGTGCCGCCGGGGCAGCATGAATGTCTAACCGGCGTTACCGGGAAGCAAAATATAGTATCGCCATAGCAGTTCCTATCTGTCGACTTATTAAAGCTTTTTCTCGCCCATGTCGGCCAGTTAAAGATGGGTTATGATAGTTCGAGATCGTATAGCTAGCCCAGGTTGGTAATAGGTTGGTAATAGAAGGGAAGGCCCGGCGAGTTTGCAACCGATAGAACGAACCGCCGCCTTGGATAGCCATCCAAGCCAAGTGCTGAATACCAGGATGGCGGATAGACTTCAGGAGATATACGCACGCCTCTACCGGCATTTTGGTCCCCGGCACTGGTGGCCGGCGGAAACACCCTTTGAGGTTATCGTGGGCGCCATCCTCACCCAGAACGTAGCCTGGAAGAACGTTGAAAAGGCCATTGCCAACCTCAAAGGAGCGGGGCTTCTCACCCCGGAGGCCATGCAGCGGGCCACACCGGAAGAACTGGAACCCCACATCCGGCCGACTGGTTATTACCGCGTCAAGGCCAGGAAACTCAAAGCCTTTAGCGACTATCTTCACGAGCGGTATGGTGGGTCCCTGGAGGCCATGTTCGCCCAGCCCCTGGAACGACTGCGAAAGGAGATCTTGGCTGTTTTCGGCATTGGCCCGGAAACGGCCGACGCCATCCTCTGTTACGCCGGGAATTACCCCATCATGGTCATGGATGCTTATACGCGCCGGGTTTTTTCCCGGCTAGGCTTTTTTACGGCCAAGGCATCCTACCAGGAGATGCAGGATTTTTTTATGGCCAACTTGCCCCGAGATAACCGGCTTTATAACGAGTACCATGCCTTAATCGACGCCCTGGCCAACCGGATCTGCTTGAAGAAGGAACCTGCCTGTGACCTTTGCCCTCTTGGCGACATCTGCCCTCCGGGGGGCGTTGTCGGGAAGGGGTAGAGATTTTGCCGCCGGCAGGCACAGCCGCCGGCTTTTATGGTATAATAATCTTGGAGTTCCTGTAATTGGGGTGAACAACAATTAAACTACTGCAACCAGACCTCTACGTACGCTCCCTGTGCGATATACCCCTGGCCCTGCTGCAAGAACGGCGTATCCGGGGTTTGATTATTGACCTGGATAATACGGTGACCGAATGGGGCCGGGCCACCCTGGACCGGGGGGTGCGGCAGTGGTTTGCGGATTTAAAGGAGCAGGGGATCAAGGCCTGCCTAGTCTCCAACAACCGCAGCAGCCGGGTTAAGAAGGTAGCCGACGCCCTAGGGATTCCTGGTATCTCCCGGGCCGGCAAGCCCCGGCGCCGGGCTTTCCGCCAGGCCATGGCCGTAATGGGCACTGAGGCTGGTGGTACCGCCGTCATCGGTGACCAGGTCTTTACCGACATCCTGGGGGGTAACCGCCTGGGCATGTATACAATCCTGGTTATGCCCATAAACAGCCGGGAATTCATCGGCACCAGGATGATGCGCCACGTAGAGCGCTTTTTGACCCGGCGCCTGCCGGTAACTGATTTTAACGGCAACAAACACCCCTGAAGGCTTCATTCCAGGTAACTACCCAGCCTGCCCAATCAATAAACCTAAAATAAAGGGCAGGAAGCCGATATATCAGTCGGATTCGCGGTATGGTACAAGCGCCAGTTAAATTTGAAGGTGGCCCGGGTGAGTTACAATCCCTATAAAGGACGGCAAGATGGCAAATGGTACAGGTAAAGGCTTCAACCGGCCTGGTGGCCCTCCTGGGCCACCCGGTAGGGCACTCCCTTTCACCCCTAATGCATAATGCGGCCTTTAAGGCCACCGGCCTTGATCTGGTTTATCTGGCCTTCGATGTGGCCCCCGGGGATTTGCCGGCCGCCCTGGCGGGTTTAAGATCCCTTGGCTGCCGGGGGGCCAATGTTACCGTACCCCATAAGGAGACCATAATCCTTTCCCTGGATATGGTCGAACCGCTGGCGGCCAGGATCGGGGCGGTGAATACTATTGTTCATGAAGACCGGTGCCTGAAAGGCTATAACACCGATGGCAGCGGTTTTTTGCGTTCCCTCAGGGAAACCGGTTTTAATCCCGACGGGAAAAGGGTGGTTATTCTGGGTGCCGGGGGCGCCGCCCGGGCGGTAGCCTTCACCCTGGCTGCGGCCGGCTGCCGGCGCCTGGTCATGGTCAACCGGACCCTAGAACGGGCCCGGGACTTGGCTGCCGCCCTGGCGAGAGCCGGTTTCTCCGGGACCGCCACCTTTGAACTGCCAGGAACCGGCTGGCCAGGAGACCCCGAAGCAGCAAGGGCCGGAGAGCCGGCAACCGGGTTGCAGGCTGAGGTGGCGACGGCCCATCTGGTGGTTAATACTACCAGCCTGGGTATGTGGCCACGGGTAGAAACAAGCCCACTGCCCCCTGGCTGGCTGCAGGCCGGGCAGTGGGTCTACGACCTGGTCTACAACCCCCTGGAGACCCGTTTCTTGCAGGAGGCCCGGCACCAGGGTTGCCGGGTTGTCGCCGGGCTGGACATGCTCCTTTACCAGGGAGCTGAGGCCTTTACCCTCTGGACGGGTAAAGACGCCCCCATAGCTGTCATGCGGCAAGCCCTGCAGGAAGCTGTGCCTGCTACCGTCCCGGGCGGCCCGGTAGCCCGGCTGAACGAGGACAGCCAGCCAGGACGGTAAAAAGGAAATTGGTGCTGGGATACCAGCATTAAGAGGGGAGAAAGAATGCCATGTTACGTTACCTGACTGCCGGCGAATCCCACGGCCGGGGTTTAAATATAATCATCGAAGGCCTGCCGGCCGGGGTGCCCCTGGTGGAGGAAAATATCAATACCTGGCTGGCCTGGCGCCAGGGGGGCTATGGCCGGGGCGGGCGCATGGCCATTGAACAGGACCGGGCGCAGATCCTGGCCGGGGTGCGGGGCGGCCTGACCCTGGGCAGCCCGGTTGCCCTCTTGATAGCCAACCGGGACTGGGAAAACTGGCAGGAGATCATGGCCCCGGGGCCGGCAGCCCGGGCGGAGAAAGTGGTAACCCGGCCGCGACCCGGTCATGCGGACCTGCCCGGGGGATTAAAGTACCACCAGACAGACCTGCGTAATATCCTGGAGCGGGCCAGCGCCCGGGAGACGGCGGCCCGGGTGGCTGCCGGGGCCGTAGCGGTGGCCCTGCTGCAGGAGTTGGCCATTAATCTGGCCTTCCACGTCGTGCGGATTGGCCCTGTTGCGGTGCCCGGTCCGGTTGCCTGGGAGGCCGCCTGTCGTTCCCTGGAGTCGCCGGTCTACTGCGCCGACGGAGAGGCGAGCCGGGCGATGGTGGCGGCCATTGAAGCGGCGCGCCAGCAGGGCGATACCCTGGGGGGAACGGTGGAGGTTCAAGGCCGGGGGGTGCCTGCGGGCCTGGGCAGCCACGTGCAGTGGGACCGGCGCCTGGACGGCCGCCTGGCCCAGGCCCTGATGAGCATCCCGGCCATTAAAGGGGTAGAGATCGGCGCCGGTTTTGGGGTGGCCGCCCTGCCGGGCAGCCAGGCACACGATGCCATTGCCTACCGGGAAGGACAGGGCTTTTACCATCCTACCAACCGGGCCGGTGGCTTGGAAGGGGGTATGACCAACGGGGAAACCCTGGTTATCCGGGCGGCCATGAAACCCATTCCTACCCTCAGGCACCCCCTGCCCAGCGTCGATTTCCTGTCGAAAAAGCCGGTCACAGCCAGTGTGGAACGCTCGGATATTTGCGCCGTGCCGGCGGCGGCGGTAGTAGCTGCGGCGGCCGTAGCCTTGGTCCTGGCCGGGGCCATCCTGGAGCAGTTCGGCGGGGATTACCTGCCAGTGCTTAAGGAACGGCTGGAGGATTACCGGCGCTACCTGCATGACCCCCACGGGGGCAGCTTTAAATAAACCGCTAAAGGGGGATGGGGATGCCGGGCAATATTGTTCTAATCGGCTTCATGGGCAGCGGTAAAACAACTGTCGGCCGGCTGCTAGCTGCCGATCTGGGCTGGTACTTTTTAGATACCGACGCCCTGGTGGAAGAGCGGACGGGCCTGCTGGTGAAAGAGATCTTCGCCAGGGAAGGGGAGAGCTTTTTCCGGGAGATCGAGATGGAAGCCGTAGCCCGGGTGGCTGCTGCCAGCCGGGCCGTTATTGCCACCGGCGGCGGGGCCGTCCTTTCCAGGGTCAATGTCCAGCGCCTGCGACAGGGTAACCGGGTCGTCTGGCTGCAGGTACGGCCGGAGACAGCCCTGAAGCGGGCTGGTATTACTGGCGACCGCCCCCTCCTTCAGGGACACGGGGTAAAGGATATTGCCGACCTGTGGCAAAGGCGAGAGCCCTACTACGCCTTCGCCGATCTTTACATTGATACTGACGGTAAGGATGCTATCGCCGTAGCCGGGGAGATAAAGGAGGCTTTAAAGACGTGGCTGGCCAGCTTACCGTAGACCTGGGTGAACGCAGCTATGAGATTTACTGCGGCTCCGGGCTCCTACCCAGAACCGGTTTCTATTTACATACCTTGGACCTGGCGGCCCCCTGCCTGGTGGTGAGTAACGCCACCGTGGCCGGCTTATACTGGCCGGCAATTGAGATCAGCCTCAAGGAGGCCGGCTTCCAGCCTCACCTGGCCCTGGTGCCCGATGGCGAGGAGGCTAAGAGCCTGGAGGTGGCGGCAGGGCTCTATAATGCCGCCCTGGATGCCGGTATCGAAAGGCGTGCCGCCGTTATCGCCCTGGGGGGCGGCGTCGCCGGCGACGTCGCCGGTTTTATCGCCGCTACCTGGTTGCGGGGGGTGCCTTTCATCCAGATACCCACTACCATCCTGGCCCAGGTGGATTCCAGTGTCGGCGGTAAAGTGGCTGTCAACCACCCCAAAGGTAAAAACCTGATCGGGGCTTTTTATCAGCCGAGGATGGTCCTTGCCGATACCGACGCCTTGACCACACTGCCGCCGCGGGAGATCCGGGCCGGCCTGGCTGAGGTCATCAAGTATGGGGTTATCGCCGACGCCGGTTTCTTCGCCTACCTGGAAGAGCACCTGGACCAGGCCCTGCGGGGTGATAGAGGGGTCCTGGAAAGCATCATCCTGCGCTGCTGCGCTTTAAAGGCAAAGGTAGTAGCCGGGGATGAAAGGGAGAAGGGCCTGCGGGCGATTTTAAATTTTGGCCATACTGTGGGCCATGCCGTCGAGGCGGTAACCGGTTTTAATACTTACCGCCATGGTGAGGCGGTGGCGATGGGTATGGTGGCCGCCGCTAGGATGGCCGTCCAGCGGGGGATGTTTTCTGCTGCCGAGACCGGGCGCCTGGTGCGCCTGCTGGAGCGGGCCGGCCTGCCAGTAACTATGCCGGCACTAGATCCGGCGGCCTTCCGGGCAGCCCTGGGCCACGATAAAAAGATCGCCTGGGGGCAGCTGCGGATGATCCTGCCGGAAAGACTGGGCCGGGTGCAGATTACCCCCATTGCTGTTGAGGAAATAATGGCGGTTCTTGGCCTGGGGAACCCCGGCGCGAAGGAAGGCTGAGGGCATCTCACCTCTCACCTCCCCCATCTCATATTTCATTTCGGAGGGGAGTTCTATGGACGGTCGCCGGCGCCTGGGGGATCTGTTATTAGAAGCCGGGATGATCACCAAGGAACAGCTGGACCAGGCCCTGCAGGAACAGAAACGCAGTGGGGAACGCCTGGGTAAGGTCTTGCTGCGCCTGGGATTTGTCACCGAAGCCAATATACTGGAGGTCCTGGAATTCCAGTTAGGGATTCCCAAGGTGGTCCTGGCGGACTACCACCTGGACCCGGAAGTCGTCCGCCTGGTGCCTGAGGGCCTGGCCCGGCGTTACCAGGCTATTCCCATCCGCCTGGACGGTAACCGCCTGCTGGTGGCCCTGGCCGACCCCCTGAACCTCCTGGCCCTGGACGACCTGCGCCTGGTCACCGGTAAGGAGATTATGCCGGCTATCGCCGCCGAGGGCGAGATTACTGCCGCCCTGAGTAACTTCTGGCAAAAGGAAGGCCTGAGGGTTAACAATGAGGTGGCCGTCGCTGCTTTGGAGACAGCCAGCAACCCAGGTTCCCCGGATACCACCGGGCTTACCGCTGGGACTGGCAGTGGTGCCCCGGCCGTTCGCCTGGTCAATAACTTTATCCAGCAGGCTATCCAGGCCCAGGCCAGCGATATCCATATCGAACCCCAGGAAGGGGAAGTGCGGGTGCGCCTACGGGTAGACGGCCTGCTGCGCGAGGTGTCCCGGTTGCCCCTGGGCGTTTTAAACAGCCTGATATCCAGAATCAAGATCCTGGCCGGGATGGATATTGCCGAAAAACGGCTGCCCCAGGACGGCCGCTTCCAGTTTACGCTGGACGGGCACAATGTCGACTTGCGGGTTTCTACCCTGCCGACAGTTTATGGGGAAAAGGTTGTTTTGCGCCTGCTGGATCAGGCGGCCATGCTCCTACCCCTGAACCGGCTGGGGTTTCTGCCTGCCGTTCAGGAACGCTATACCAGCCTGGTCCGGAGTGCTTACGGTATGTTATTGATTACCGGGCCAACGGGGAGCGGTAAGACGACAACCCTGTACGCCACCCTCAATTCCTTGAGTTCACCGGAGAAAAATATCGTCACCATTGAGGATCCGGTGGAATACCTGCTGCCCGGTATCAACCAGGTGCGCGTCAACCCCAGGGCCGGGCTCTCCTTTGCTTCCGGCCTGCGCTCCATCCTGCGCCAGGACCCGGATATCATCATGGTCGGGGAGATTCGTGACCGGGAAACAGCCGATATTGCCGTCCGGGCAGCCACTACCGGTCACCTGGTCTTCAGCACCCTGCATACCAACGACGCTGCCGGGGCGATAACCCGCCTGCTGGATATGGGCATCGAGGCTTACCTGGTGAATTCCTCCCTCATCGGGGTGGTGGCCCAGCGATTGGTGCGCCAGATCTGCCCCCGCTGCCGGGAAACCTACCGGCCCGAGCCCGGTACCCCGGAGCGCTCCTGGCTGCCGGAGAGGGAGGAGCTCTGGCGTGGCCGGGGCTGTGAGGCCTGCCATTATACGGGTTACGCCGGCCGGACGGCCATTCAGGAGGTCCTGGTTATGAATGAGGAACTGCGGGGCTTGGTGGCCGCCAAGGCACCGGCAACAGCCCTGAAGGAGGCGGCTGTAGCCGCCGGTATGGTACCATTAATAGAAGATGGGCTGGCCAAAGCCCGCCAGGGAATAACCACGGTAGCCGAAGTGCTGCGGGTTTCCCTGGGGGGCCTGTAAAGGGGGATGTAGATGCTCGATATAAAAACCATCCTAGCGGCCGCTGCCGCAGCCGGGGCCTCCGACGTCCATCTCGCCGTTGGGTTGCCGCCAGTCTTCCGGGTCAACGGTGAACTCCAGGTCCAGCACCAGTGGGAGCCCCTGGATGGCGGCATAGCAGAGAGCTTAGTCCGGCCAATGGTGGGCGAGCGATGGGAGATATTTCAGGAACAGGGCGAAATCGACCTGGCCTATTCCCTGCCGGGGGTAGGCCGTTTCCGGGTCAATGTCTTTCACCAGCGGGGCAGCACCGGGGCGGCCATCCGCCTGATCCCCAGGGTGATTCCAGATCTAAACTCCCTGGGTTTGCCGCCGGTGGTAGGGGAACTGGCGGAGCGCCGGCACGGCCTGGTCCTGGTAACGGGACCGACAGGTAGTGGTAAGTCCACCACCCTGGCGGCCCTGGTAGATAAAATCAACCGGGAACGTCGCTGCCATATCATTACCCTGGAGGACCCCATTGAATACCTGCACCAGCACCGATTAAGCATCGTCAACCAGCGGGAGGTGGGTTCTGATACCCACTCCTTTGCTCGGGCCCTGCGGGCCGCCCTGCGCCAGGACCCGGATGTCATCCTGGTGGGGGAGATGCGCGACCTGGAAACCATCGCCACGGCCATTACCGCGGCGGAAACCGGCCACCTGGTCCTAGCCACCCTCCATACCAGCAGTGCCATCCAGAGTATCGACCGCATCATCGACGTCTTTCCCCCCCACCAGCAGGGCCAGATCCGCATCCAGCTGGCCGATACCCTGGAAGGGGTGATTACCCAGCAGCTTTTACCCCGGGTTGACAGGGTCGGCCGGGTGGCGGCGGTGGAGAGCTTGATTGCCACCCCGGCAGTGAGAAACCTCATTCGTGAAGGCAAGACCCACCAGTTAGTATCCAGCCTGCAGACAGGAGCCCGCTACGGCATGCAGACTATGGATGCCGCCCTGCGGCAGCTGGTAGAGCGAGGTGTCATTGCCGGGGATACATAAGTTGAAAATTAAATTGAGGTTAACACCCACTGGCTGGCAGGATTTTGGGTTCTGATGGCGAATAAAGGATCATTACCCTTGCTTAAGGGCAAACCCGGCGAAAGCCGGGGGCGCAAAGCTACGGGCCTGTAGACCTGTCTATGGCCGCCGGGCTGCCGGGGAAGCTATCTCTTTCCTTGCACCCGGGGGCTTTTTTTGGAGGAAGAGCATGACCTTTACTTACCGGGGGCGGGATACACGTGGGGAGGTGGTGCAGGGGGCCGTAGAGGCCGCTAGCCAGGAAATGGCCATCCGGGAGCTGCGCGGCCGGGGTATTTTTATCACTACCTGCCGGCCGGCCGGTGCCGCCAGGGGTGAGGGGTGGAATTGGCGGCAGCTGCTGCGGCGGCGGGTGAGCCGCCGTGACCTGGCTCTTTTCTGCCGTCAGCTGGCTACCATGCTGGGGGCTGGCCTGCCTATCGTCTCGGCCCTGCAGATCTTGCAGAAGCAGACGGAGAACTCCACCCTGCGGGAGAGTACAGCTGCCCTGCTGGGAGAGCTGGAGGCCGGCGAAGCCCTTTACCGGGCCCTGGAGCACCAGCCGCGGGTCTTCCCGCCGATTTTCGTCTACACAGTAGAGGCCGGGGAGCTGGGCGGCGCCCTGGATGAGACCCTGGAGCACCTGGCGGAGCACCTGGAACGGGAGCACGAGGTGGAGGAAAAGGTCAAATCAGCCCTCACCTACCCGGTGGTGGTAAGCCTGGTGGCGGTGGGGGCGGTGATGTTCCTCCTGACCTATGTCCTGCCGACCTTTCAGAACATGCTGGCCAGTATGCAGGTACCCCTGCCTTGGCCGACGCGACTGGTCCTAGGGATGAGCAGCGCCATGCGGCGGGCCTGGCCGGTACTGCTGGTTATCCTGGTGGTGGCTACATATGGTTTCTGGCGCTGGCAGCAGAAGCCGAACGGGCGTTACCAGCTGGATCGTCTCCTCCTCCGCCTACCGGTTTTCGGGCCCCTTATGCAGAAGACGGTGTTATCGCGCTTCAGCCGCACCCTGGGGACCCTTATCCACAGCGGCGTGCCGGTCCTATCCGCCCTGGCAGTCGTCCGGCGCACGGCGGGCAACGCTGTGGTAGCCGGGGCTGTAGCCAGGGCCGAAGAGAGCGTGCGGGACGGCCAAAGCCTGGCAGCACCGCTGGAAGCCAGCGGCGTTTTCCCGCCCATGGTGGTGGAGATGGTTGCCGTGGGCGAGGAGACGGGAGCCCTGGACGCCCTGCTGGCGAAGATCAGCAACTTCTACGACCGGGAAGTGGGGGAGACGGTGACCCGGTTGTCATCCATGATCGAGCCCCTACTTATCCTGACCCTGGGGGGGATCATCGGCCTGGTGGTAATCTCCGTGCTCATGCCGGTCTTTTCCCTGGCCGGCGGGGTGCATTGAGGATATATAATACCACCAGACACACACCGGCAGCAGATGGATGGTAGAGAGTGGTGTTTTCAGAATGGGTAATAAGACGCCGGAAGTTAAGGAGTAACGACAAGTTTTGGTTTCGAAGGGAGAGGAGGATTATAATGCTAAATTATATACGCCGAATGTTAAAAGACCGCCGGGGTTTCACCCTGATTGAACTCATGGTGGTGGTCGTCATTATCGGCATCCTGGCGGCTATAGCCGTACCGCAATTTATGGGGCAGAGCGACAAAGCGAAAAAGGCCAAAGCAAATGCCGATTTGAAGACCATCGGCTCGGCCATTGAGATGTATTATACGGCAGAAAATGGCTTGCCTGATCCTAATAATTGGCAAAGTAATTTGGTGAATGGCAAATACCTTGCCAGTGTGCCTAAGACGCCCTGGAATAACGACTATGGGTACTCACAAATAACATATAATCCTGGGAACAATATTTATGTTCCCTTCACCTTGTACTATCAAGCTCCAGGAAGTAGTACCCCGGTATATTATCCGCCGACACAACCATAGTTTTCAATGGCAGGTATAATTCAGGTACTTATTATTTTCCTCGGCCTCACTATCGGCAGTTTTCTGGGCCTGTGCATCGCCCGGATCCCCCGGGGTGAGTCCGTCGTCTACCCGCCGTCCCGTTGTGACGCCTGCGGGCGGCGCCTGGGGCCGGTAGAGCTGCTACCGGTATTGGGTTATCTCATCCACCGGGGGCGCTGCCGCCACTGCGGCGCCCCTGTGCCCCGGTGGTACCCGGAGCTTGAAGTCCTAACGGCGGCCATTTATCTGAGCCTCTGGCAGCACTTCGGTTTGTCGCCGCTGACGATCAAATACGCCTTTCTGGCTTCATTACTTCTGGTGATTGCCGGCATCGACCTGCAGACCTGCACCATACCGGACCCCCTGGTCTGGCTGGGCCTGGCGGCGGGCCTGGTTTTCCTGCCCCTGGGGGAGGTACCGTGGTCGGCGGCCCTCTTGGGAGCCGGTCTGGGCGGGGGTCTACTGCTCCTGATTGCGGTCCTCAGCCGGGGTGGCATGGGCGGCGGTGATGTGAAGGTGGCCCTGGTGATGGGGCTTTTCCTGGGGTGGCCGGAGACTCTCCTGGCCCTTTTCCTGGCGGTCCTGGCGGGGGCCGTAGTCGGGTTGATGTTGATGCTCCTGGAACACCGGGGACGTCGCGACCCTTTGCCCTTTACCCCCTTCCTGGCCCTGGGGACAATGAGCACCATCTGGTGGGGGACAACAATAATCAACTGGTACACGACCACCTTTTTTTAAAGTGCTATTTTTGAAGTCCTAAATGTAGTTATCTACTCGACTCCCGGGTAACGGCTGGGGAAGGCAAGTAGCAGCGCGGAGAAGAGCTCGCGAGACCGGGATACGCCCAGGAGGCGTTAGCCCATCAGCAAATCCTGCCTTAAAAGAAGGTGCCGGTTATTTTCGAGGCCCAGAAACAGCACCCGGTGCTGCCCCTGGTCATGGTCTTGGCCGGAGCGGCGCCGCTGCTGAATAACGGTTACCCCGAAAGTGTTCAGGTAGCGGGCTTTATCCTGGCCGGCACGGGTGGCTTGCTGGCCTGGTTTTGCGGCCGGCGGCAGGGCTTTAATCCGGGAAACTGTAATCCGGGGAGCTGCGGCCCCTTCTGGCCGGGGCTTCTTTTTTTAACCTGGCTGGCCCTGGGCCTCGCCTGGTCGGTAGAGGTTAACGCTACAGTAAACGAGACCCTGCGGACGGCCCTCTACCTGGCCTTTTTTTGGCAGGTACGGGCTACCTTTAGCCGGGAAGAAGTAGACAAGCTGCTGACGGTGGTTATTTTAGTTGGTACCCTGGTAGCTATGGTGGGCCTCCTGCAGTACCTATTTATCAAGGCCGACCGTATCCAGGCTACCTTCATCAACCCTAACCCCCTGGGGATTTACCTGGCCATGGTGGTACTCCTCGGCCTGGGTCGTTACTGGCAGCAGGGCGGCAGGCTCCTGGCCGTTGGCCTGGTCATTAGCGGCACGGCCCTGGTTTTTTCCTATTCCCGCGGCTCTTTGCTGGCCCTGGGCGGTGGTCTCCTGGCATCCTTTTGGCTATCCGGGCGAGAGGGCCGGATAGAACGGCTGCGAGCCCTGGCTGGACTCTGCCTGATGACACTCCTCCTGGTAAGGGTGATAGCCCTTCTAGCTCCCTGGACCCAGGGACTGGCCGGAGCGGAATCTATCCTACGGGCCTTGATCCGGCCGGATACCTTTATGGAAAGTTCGGTGGAAGGCCGGCTGGCCTTCTGGCGGGCGGCGGTGGGGATGTTCCTGGCACGGCCTTGGACGGGGTTCGGCGGCGGTTCTTTCCATGATGTTTACTTCTCTTTTTACGACGGCGGCCGCTGGTACTCCCGCTATGTCCATAACCATTACCTCCAGGTCCTGGCGGAAACCGGTTGGCCCGGGCTGCTTATCTTCCTGGGTATGGTGGCAGCCCTCTTGCTCCCCTTCTGGCGCCAGCGGCAAAGGGGGCCCCTGGCTCCTCTTCAGGCGGCCAGCGGCGGGGCTGTGATGGCTTTCCTCCTGCATATTGGCCTTGATTTCTCCTGGGATATGCCGGCGGTGACCCTGACCTTTTGGACTGCAGCGGCCTGTGGCCTGTTCCTCCTGGGGGAAGGGGCCCTCAATAAGGAGCAGCAAGCTGCCCTACCGCAAAATTTACCGGCCGGCGGAGGATTAGCCTCCGGGATGGGGAGCAGGAATACTTTTACCTATAGGTTGAATTTGCAGGGCCTGATGACCTTTTTTCCCCTGGTTTTATCCCTGCTGATCCTTACCGGCGGCCTGCTTCTGGGTGGCGGTTACCTGTACGCTTGCCAGGGTGACCGGGCCGCTGCGGCCAACCGGCGGGAGGCAGCCCTAGCCGGCTGGCGCCGGGCCGTTATGTTAAATCCCTGGAATGATACCTACCATGCCCGCCTGGGAGCGGCCCTGGCGACAGCTCCCAAGGGGACGCCAGCCTTCCGGGAAGGGGGCAGGGAGTTGCAGCGGGCCCTGGAACTCAGCCCCTATGACTACAACCACGCCAGCCAGCTCGCCTTTTATGAACAGAGGGCCGGTAACCAGGCAGAGGCCGGCCGCCTTTTTCAGCAGGCTGTAGCGGTGGGAGGTTACGTGCCTTCCCTTTATTTCGACCTGGGAAATTTTTATGTCGTAGCAGGTCAAAAAGACCTGGCCGGCGAAATATGGAATAAAGGTCTTATCCAGGCCGGTTACGCCCTGGAGATGGCCCCGGCTCCCTTCTACCGGGAACAGGTCTTACAGGTCATCCGGGCGCTGCGAATCAATTTGGCCCGTTATTACGAGGAAAAAGGCTGGTATGGCTTTGCCGCCGATCAGTTACGCCAGGTTTTGGCCCTTTTCCCCGGCGACCCCCTGGCCGGTGGAATTCTAGCCGGTTACCGGGCTGCCGGCCACCTGGATGGGTCTTAGAATAGAATTACCTCAAATTAGCAACAAACCTTGCCAATCAACTACAATCGCTTCTGGATGCCCTGACTTTGTCATAAGAGCTTAACAATTAGCGAGAGAATTGAAAAGTTTGGAGCTGGGCAAGGTGCTCGCAGGCTTTAAGTCCATACGAAACGGTCGGGGTTTTACCCTGGTCGAAATGGCGGCGGTGACGGCCCTTGCCGGCCTCCTGGCCACAGCGGCCCTGCCGGTGGTAGCCCGGGGCCTGGCTTGGTGGCAGGTGCAGACAGCAGCCTGGCAGCTAGTCAACGAAATTCGTAACCTGCAGCAGGTGGCCATGGGCGGGGAGGACCGCCACCGGATGATCCTCCTGGATGCCGATCATAGCTTATACCGTCTCAAGGAAAACACCTCCATTGTCAAAGAAGTACCCCTGCCGCCAGGAGTGACCTTGGAACTCAATTTGCAGTATACCGGCACCGGCGGGCCTGAAGTTTACGGCAACGAGCTGTCTTTCACCCTGGTGGGGGAACCGATGAACAGCGGTAAGATAATCCTCCGGGATCGCTACGGCCGGCCCTACTATATCATTATCATGCCTTTTACTGGCAGGGTCAGGACGGGGAGTACACCATGAAAATCTCTAGTTGGGTTTTTAACAATCGCGGCCTGACCCTGATTGAGGTCCTGGTGGCCAGCGTCATCCTGGTGGCGGTGCTGGCTCCCATGCTGGGTATGTTCACCACTGCTGCTAGCGGTTATACCCGGGCCGGCCAGGAAACCATCGCCCTGAACCTGGCCCGGGCCCGGATGGAGACCTGCCTAGCGGCCGGGTATGACGGCCTGGATAATTTAGCCGGGGTTAACGCTCCCTGGCAAACCGACCCGGATAATGCCGGTTACGAAGATATGATCACTATAACCCTTTACGATCCCCTGTTGGAAGTGAAGAAATTAGTTGTCCAGGTACGGCCGGTTAACGGCCCGGCGGGGCAGGTGGAACTGGCCACCCTGGTAGCCAGGTGGCCATGAGGGGGCGGCAGCAAGGGTTTACCATGGCGAAGTTCCAGCAGGAGCGATGGCTGCAACCGATGTGGGAGCGGCAGCAGGGCTTTACCCTGGTGGAAACCATCCTGGCAGCCAGCCTGATGCTCCTGGTACTAGTATCCGCCTTGAGTATCCTGGGCGCCGGGCTGCAGTGGTGGCAGCGGGGCTGGGATCAGATGGACGCCCAGCAGAACGCCCGGGTGGCCCTGGCACGGATGGCCGGGGAGATCCGGACGGCCAGGGAAGTGGTCGCCGGCTCCGATGATCACATCTTGATTGTCGCCACCAGCGGGGGCGATCAATATAAATACGAGCTGGCCGGCGACAACTTGCGCCGGGCCGTTAAAAACAAGGGCGCTTATGATTTCAGCGGTGATAACCCCTTGGCCTATGGCGTCCAGGCCCTGCAGTTCAGCTACGACCGGCCGGAGGCTCCGGAAAAGAGTAAAATTATTTTCATCCGCCTGGTCGTCCGTGATGCCCAGGGCCGGGATTTTACCATAACCACAAGGGTGGCTCTACGTCTTAGGATAATGAACAGCGGCAATAAGTGAGCAAAATATAGTTCCCTGGTATGTATCTTTACCCCGTATCGAATTGTTGAGGTGGGGTATTTGTCCCTGCGGGGGAATACCATTTTTTAGTGTAGCGGGTTTTCGGCGGAACCGATGCTGATATCTTCGAACGAGAAGCATATATTGGACTGGTAATCATGTTTAAAAATGAAACAAACCGCGCTAGAAAGCTATTGCCTCCCCTGTCCCGGCGGGGTAGCGCCTTGCCGGTGGTGATGCTGGTAATCCTGGTCTTATCCCTCCTGGGGGCCGGGTTACTCTCCCTGACCCAGGGCGAGGGTCGGGGAGCGGCCAATGACGTGCAAATCAACCAGGCCACCTACCTGGCGGAGGCTGGCATCAACCTGGCCCTGGCTAATTTACGCCGGGACCCTGGCTGGCGCGATGGGTTGGGACAAACTCCTTTAACCGGGGTTCAGGGATATATCCAGGGAGTAAATATCAGCCAGCAGGTATTGAGCTACCGCCTGCGCTCCCTGGCCCGGGTTGGTGAAGTCCAGCGGGCCGTAGAGGTTGACCTGGCGCGACCCTTATATACCTTTGCCCTGGCTACTGCCGGTGACCTGGACAAACACGATCAATTGATTATTAACGGGGGGGATATCCTGGCCCTAGGGAATATCAACAATCTGCGAGTCATTTTTAATGAGGATAACATCATCAATGTGGCTGCCGGTGGAAATTTAGCCGTGAACGGTACTCTCCAGGGGAGCGCTGTAGCTGGCGGGGACCTTTATGTTAACGGAACCATCAAAGGCGACGCCACTGCCGGCGGGGTTATTTACAATAATGGTAAAATCTACGGTAATAAGTATGAAGGAGTCAGCTTAACCTTCCCTTCCTTTCCCGGCCATCCCGAGGCGCCCTATGCAAGCGGCGCACTATTGGAGCAAGATACCTATACTGTTGCTGCCATCCAGGCCATGGTTAATGATACCGATAGAACTCCAGCGATTCTTTACCGGCAGGGAGACCTAACCATAACGGCTGGTGATGCTGATGGTAATAGTAATGGCAATGATAACGGTAATGGCAATGGCAATGGCAATGGCAATGGTAATGGTAATGGTAACGGCAACAACCATGGTACTACCCCATATTCCTATAATGGTATCGCCATTATTGCCGCCTCCGGCAGCATCACCCTGGACACCAGCCTGTTACCTGCTACTGGTGGAAATGCCTGGGCCTTTATCGCTGGCGGAGATTTAAATATTTCTGGGGGTACCAACCTGGGAGGAGTATTTATTGCCGCTGGTACCTTTAGCAAGGGTGATCGCGGCAAGGAGAGCACCATTAATGGGAGCCTGGTAACCAGGTACATCGGTGCTAGCGACAAAAATAGCAACGATACTTCCGGCAGCAATAGGGAAATACAGGGTAATAAACATAATAATGGTAACGGGCAGGAAAATGGCAAGGATAAAGGTAATGATCATGAAATCAAAGGTAAACTGCGAATTTCCTATAACCAGGACCTTGTCCGCTTCCTGGCCCCCTATTTGAGCAAGGATAACTGGCAGATTCTATCCTGGCAGGAAGCATCTTTAGCGCAATAGATTCAGGCCTTCCAAGGGAAACGAAGAACCTGGCCCTCAGGAAGCCGGCATCGATTGTGGCAAAGTAGATGGGAGTTATTTTTTATGTTTTTGCCGTTCATGAAGCGTCGCCGTTGTCTGGGGGTTGATCTCGAACCTGCGACGGTAAAAGCAGCAGTCTACCGGAGCCGGGAACTAATCACGGCCACTGTACCGGTCCCGCCCGGCGGCCAGCATGAGCCCCAGGCCCTGGTTGCCGCCCTGAGCGAGGCTGCTTCCCGGAGCGGCTGGCGGGGCCGGAAGGCCGTTACGACCATTACCGGCGAGAGGGTTGTTGTCCGCTACCTGCGCCTGCCGCGGATGACGGCCGCCGAGCTGCGGGCCGGGATGACCTATGAGCTGGAAAACTACCTGCCCACCGGAGCGCAGGATATGGTGGTTGACTGGACCATCCTGGGTGATAGTTCTGGGCCTGAAAACAATCAGATGGACGTCCTGCTGGCGGCAGCGCCTCGGGATCAGGTGACTCAATTAATCGACCTCTTTCGGGGTGCCGGGTTGGAGCTGGCGGCCGTCGACCTGGCGCCCCTGGCCCTCTGCCGCTCCCTGGCCGGGGAAATAACAGCTGCTACTATTATCCTGGATATTGGCGAACAGTGGAGTCATCTGGTCCTGGCCCGGCCGGGACGCCCCCTCTTCAGCCGGATCCTGGCCTTTAGTTATAAAGAATTGACCCGGTCGGGTATTACCGGCAGCACCCCCCTGGCCGATTTGACCCAGGAAATCCGGCGTTCCCTGGACTTTTACCGTTCCCAGGGGGGAGCAGGGTTTAACCCGGAGTGCCTGCTCCTCACCGGGGAAGGCACCGCAATTGCAGGGTTGACGGATTTCTGCCAGGGGGAACTGGGGGTTCCGGCCCTTATCGGCCGGCCCGGGTTACCGGGCCGGCCGGTGGAACCGGCCCTGGCTATCGCCGCCGGCCTGGCCCTGAGGGAGATAGGGATATGAGTATAGCTGTCAACCTGCTGCCACCGGAATACCGGCCCCAGCGGCGACAGGTACCCCGGAAGGTTCTTATACCCCTGGTAGCCGGAGGGCTACTCCTCGTAGCTTATATAGTTTTCCTGGGGGAAATGGCCCTGGCAGCCCGGCGGGTAGCCTGGCTAGAGGGGCAGCTGGCTTTATATGGCCCCGGAGCCCAGCAGGCCTCCGCCAGCAACGCCGCCCTGGGGGACTGGCGCCAGAAGGAAAGGGAGCTACAGCAACTGGTCCAGAACGGTCACCGCTGGGGGCAGATGCTCAAGACAATCAATGCGGCTTTGCCGGCCGCAACCTGGCTTATCGGCCTGGAGGAAGATGAAGCTAAGGGGGAACTAATCCTGACGGGAGGCAGCACCTCCCTGCAAGGGATTGGCGATTTTTTAACTAACCTCCAGGGAACTAACCTCTGGTCGCAGGTTAACCTCCAGGAGGTCAAGGGTAATGGCCAAAAGCTTACCTTTACCCTGCGGGCCGTTTTCCCAGGCGCTCGTGGGGGGTGGGACGGCGGTAAAACGGGGACAAGCGACGGAACACTCCATGGGGGCTAACTCCCTGCCGCGGGAAGAAGCAAAATACAGGTGCGGGGAAGGGACCGGCCGGTAATCAACACTTTGGGCGTGGCTATCCTAGACATCGAAAGAGCTGTTTTAGGGAAATGAAAATCGGTAATTACCAGCTGATGCGACGCGAGCAGATACTAATCACCCTGGCGGCTACTGTTTTTATCCTTTTCTTTGGCTACCGGATCGTCTGGGGACGGCAAATCCCGGCCTACCGCCAGCTACGGGCCCGGTTGCAGGCGGAACAGACACGCCTGGTGACCCTCCGGGACCAGGCAGCGGCCGCCCCGGAACTGGCCCGCAGGGCGGAACAGGCCCGGGCCGACTGGGAACGAACCCGGCTGCACCTGGGCTTCACCCTCCGGGGTACGGCTGCCTTTTTAACAGCCGCCCAGCCCCGCAACCCGGAGCTCCAGGTCCTGGCCTTCCGGCCCTTGCCGCCGCTGAAAAAGGGTTCCTTCCAGGTTTACCCCTATGAGGTAACCGTCAGCGGTCCTTACCCGGCCCTGGTGGACTACCTGACCCAGCTGGAATCCTTGCCGGCGCCAGTGGTAATCCATAAGTTAAAGATAACCTCCCAGCCCGGGCCGCCGGTCAAGGTTGAGGCCGATTTTAGCCTTGATCTCTATGACCTGGAGGCTGGGGCTGCGGTGCCGGCAGCCGTAGCCCTTTTTCCCACCGGCCGGGCCGATAGCTTTGCCCCGCCGCCCGGGGTCAGCCCGGCCGGCCCGAACAGCCAGCCGGCATCAGGGGCAGTGCCCGGCAGGACAACAGGCGACGGCCCGGGTAACGTTCCAGCCGGACCGCAATCGGCGGCGGGCGGGGGAGATGCCGGCTCCGGCCGCCCAGTGCCGGCAGCCGAGGGGGGAGGCGTAGCACTACAACCGGCGCCGGCAGAAAAGCAGGGAACGCCGCCGGTTGCGCCTTCGCCGGGAGCGGTAGATACACCGCCCAGTTACACCCTGCCCCGCCTGGTGAAGGGCCACTTGCTGCCGGGGCCGGCTTTTCAGGAGCCCTCCGGCCCGGAGGCCTGGTTGGAGGAACTGCGGGTGTTGCGCAATGTGGGACCTTTCTATATCCTGGACCGGCCGGCAGCCCTGGCCGGCATGAGCCTGGGCCGCAGTATCGGCGTAAACTTAAACAAAGGGCAAAATAAGGCCGAATTAAAGGTCGATCTTCACGGCCGGTATGCTCTTTTCCAGGGATATACCGGCATTGACGACAGCTTTGCCAACAGCAGCGGGAAAGTTATAGTAACCATTTTTGCCGACGGCCGGCAGCTATACCAGGGAGAAATCAGGCCGGGGGATTACCCCCAGTACCTGGAGTTACCCCTCACCCTCGTCCAGCAGCTGACCTTCAGCCTGGAATGGCAGGTCGGCGGTATTGGTGACTACGATCAATTACTGGCCACCCTGGCCAGCATCCATTTTTCTCGCCGCGACTAGCAGGAATATTTTCCCGCCCCTTGAATTATACTAGGAAGAAGTTACTAGAAGGGGTGGGTCAATGCTTTTACCAGAAGAAGATCTCCAGGCCATCCTGCAGGCGGCCCTGCAGCAGGGGGGCGATTTTGCCGAAATTTTCCTGGAACGCCGCCGGACAACGAGTATCGGCTGCGAGGAGGATAAGATCGAGCGGGTTACCAGCGGCCTGGATCAGGGAGCCGGTATCCGGGTTATTACCGGGGAGAATACCGCCTACGGCTACAGCAACGATTTGCACCGGGAAAGCCTCCTGGCGACGGCCCAACTGGTGGCCGGGGCCGTCAAGGGCCAACCCCGGCAGCGGGAGATTAAATTCACCCGGCCCCGCTCCCGGGTGGAGTTCACCATTAAGAAACGGCCTGACCAGGTACCGGTAGCCGCAAAGGTCAACCTGGTGCGCCGGGCCAACGACGCCGCCCGGGCTGTGGATCAGCGTATTACCCAGGTCACCATCGGCTATGGTGACGTTATCCAGGAAGTAACCATTGCTAACAGTGACGGCGTCCTGGTGGATGACGAGCGGGTGCGCTGCCGCCTGGTCGTCAACGCCGTGGCCAGCGACGGCCGGCATATCCAGACGGGGTATGAATCTGCCGGCGGCCATCAGGGGTGGGAGCTTTTTGAACAGGTTAACCCGGAAGAGCAGGCCCGCCTGGCCGCCCGGCGGGCGGTGATGATGCTGGAGGCCCGGCCGGCCCCGGCCGGCAAGATGCCGGTAGTCATGGCCGGCGAAGCTGGCGGCACCATGATTCACGAAGCCTGCGGCCACGGCCTGGAGGCCGATCTGGTCCAGAAGCAACTGTCGGTCTATGCCGTCAAAAAAGGGCAGCAGGTGGCGGCTGATATTGTCACCGTCGTTGACGATCCTACCATCCCGGGTAAGTACGGCTCCTACCGTTTTGACGATGAGGGCGCGCCGGGACAGAAGACGGTCCTCATTGAAAATGGTGTCCTCAAGGAGTATATGTATGACTACCTGACCGCTCGTAAAGAGGGTCGCCGTTCCACCGGCAACGGCCGCCGGGAGTCCTACCAGGACCGGCCCATTCCCCGGATGACCAATACCTATATCGCCCCAGGTAAGGATGACGCCGGGGCTATCCTCCGGGACACAAAACACGGCCTGCTGGTCAAGCGCATGGGCGGCGGCCAGGTCAATACCACCAACGGTGATTTCGTTTTTGACGTTGCCGAAGGCTACCTGATTCAGGATGGCCAGATCGGCCCGGCTGTCCGGGGGGCGACCCTCACCGGCAACGGCCCGGAAGTCTTACGGATTATCGACCGGGTGGCCGGCGACCTGGGCTTCGGCCTGGGCATCTGTGGTAAAGACGGCCAGGGCGTTCCCGTCGGGGATGCCCAACCCACCATCAGAATCCCGGAACTGGTAGTGGGCGGCATCCTGGATGAGGAGGCTGAAGAATAATGGATTACCAGGCGTTAAAACAGCAATACCTGGACCTGGCCGGGCAGGTAGTAGCCAAAGCGGCCCGGCAAGGGGCCCTGGCTGAGGCTTATCTGACTGCCGGCGAGGAATTGAACATCGAGGTCCGCAACCAGGAGGTTGAAGCCCTGACTACAGCCCGGGATCAGGGCCTGGGGCTCAGGGTCATTGTTGATCATCGGGTGGGCTTCGCCTTTACCACCGATTTCAGCCCGGCGGCCCTGGCTGCCTGCGTGGAACAGGCCCTGGCCAATGCCCGGATGGCTACCCCGGATGAACATAACTGCCTGCCGGCCCGCTACCCCGGTTATCCGCAGATGGATCTCTGGGACCCGGAGATTACCACTACCCCCTTAGCAAAGAAGATTGAGACGGCCAAAGAGATTGAGCGCCAGGCCCGGACTTACGACCCCCGGGTGAAGATAACAGAGAGCTGTTCCTACAGCGACTCCCGCTACCTGGTGGTCCTGGCCAATTCCCAGGGGATAACGGCGGCCTATCACGCCGCCAACTGCGGCGCCAGCACCTTTGTGGTGGCGGTGGAAAACGACGAGAGCCAGACCGGGTTCGGCCTGGCCTACGGGTTAAAATTGAAGAACATCGACCCCGTCCAGGTGGGGCGGGAAGGAGCCGCCAAGGCCGTACGCATGCTGGGGGCCAAAAGGGTCAACACCCAGCGGGCGGCGGTCGTCTTTGACCCTTACGTGGCTACCAACTTCCTGGGGGTCATTGCCCCGGCCCTGACTGCCGACGCCGTGCAGAAGGGCAAATCCCTCTTCCGCGGCCGGGTCGGCCGGCAGGTGGCGGCGCCGGTAATCAACCTCATCGACGACGGCCGCCGGCCGGACGGCATCGCCTCCAGCCCCTTTGACGGTGAAGGCGTGCCTACCACCCACACAGTTCTTATTGAAAAGGGCGTATTGAATTGTTACCTACACAATACCTACACCGCCGCCCGGGACGGGGTAACCTCCACCGGTAACGGCGCCCGGGGTTCCTTTAAGACCACCCCGGAGGTCGGCACCACCAACTTTTATATCGAGGCCGGTTCCCGTACACCGGAAGAGATTATTAAAGAGATCCCCCGGGGTCTCTATGTTACCGAGGTCATGGGGATGCATACGGCCAACCCCATATCCGGCGATTTTTCCGTTGGCGCCAGCGGGATCTGGATTGAAAAAGGGGAGCTGACGACACCGGTGCGGGGCGTAGCCATTGCCGGCAACATTATCGGCCTGCTGGAGGTCGTCGATGCCGTGGCCAGTGACTTGACCTTTTTCGGTGCCACCGGCGCCCCCACCGTCCGCATCGCCAGTATGACCATCAGCGGTCAGTGACCCCTATCCAAGGGAACAATATTATGGTAAAATACCAGACATGAAGATTTTAGTAGTCAACGGACCCAACCTCAATCTCCTGGGCAGCCGGGAGCCGGAAATCTACGGCCGCATCACCCTGGCCGCTATTGAGGAAGATTTGCGCCGGCAGGCCGGCCGGGTGGGAGCAGAGGTCGAGTTTTTCCAGTCCAACCACGAAGGTGCCCTCCTTGACTGCCTGCATGCCGCCCGGGGTCGGGTGGATGCGGCCGTCATCAACCCCGGGGCCCTGGGCCATTACAGCATCGCCCTGCGGGACGCCCTGGCGGCGGTGGATTACCCGGTGGTTGAGGTGCACCTCTCCAATATCTATCGCCGGGAGGATTTTCGCCACCAGACGGTGACGGCGGCGGTGGCAGTCGGCCAGATTAGCGGCTTTGGTCCTTTAAGTTACCGCCTGGGGTTGGAGGCAGCTATTGAACTCGCTCGCCGGCGTGACCCTGGGGCCTCCTGACCTGCAAGCGTTCCAGACTACTCCTGCACCGGAGCCCCTTCCGGGTTGCTACCGGGGGCCGCCAAAAAAGATTCCGGAGTCCGATGCCCTATGGCGGGCTAGTACAACGTTTTTCCGGTCCCCCGAGGGTCGTTGCCGTTTTTGGAGGGAAAGATATCCCCGCCCGGGAAGCAGGTTGGCCGGCTCTAAGCAGAAGCATGCTTATTGGAGATGACTTCTTTGCCCGGCAGGTTAGAACAATTGCGGGCGTTAATGGCCCGGGCTGGCCTTAGCGCCCTGTGGGTGCGCCAGGAAGAAAACCGTCGCTACCTGAGCGGCTTCACCGGCGACAGCGGCAGCCTGATTATTACCCCTACGGCCGCTTACCTGTTGACTGACGGTCGCTTTAGCGAACAGGCCCGGAAGGAGGCGCCGGATTTCCAAGTTGTCGATTTGGGTCCCGATCCCTGGGATAAAATGGGCACGGTCCTGGTGAACACCGGCATTGAGCAGCTCTCCTTCGAAGCCGAGTATACGACCTATGCTACCTACGCTGAATTCCAGGAGCATGCCCGCGACTGGGCGCGACCGGTAACCCTGGCCCCGGTAAAGAATTTTATCGACCGGCTCCGCCAGGTGAAGGATCAGGGGGAAATCGCCACCCTGGAAAGGGCCATTACCATTGCCGACGCCGGTTTCGAGCACCTCTTGACCATCCTGCATCCGGGTCTCTCGGAACGGGATGTAGCCCTGGAGCTGGAGTATTACCTGGGTAAGCAGGGCTCCAGCGGGCCGTCCTTTACCACCATCATTGCCAGCGGTCCCCGCTCGGCCCTGCCCCACGGGGTGGCCGGGGAAAGGATCCTGCAACCCGGCGACCTGGTAGTCATGGATTTCGGGGCCGTTTATCACGGCTATCACTCCGACCTGACCAGGACGGTGGCTCTGGCCCAGGCCGCCGGCGAATGGCGGTACCTTTACGAGGTGGTCCTGGCGGCCCAGGAAAAGGCCATCGCGGCCCTCCGGCCCGGACTGAGCGGCCGGGAGGTGGACGCCATTGCCAGGGAATATATTACCGCCGCCGGCTACGGGGAGTACTTCACCCACGGCCTGGGTCACGGCGTCGGTCTGGCCGTTCATGAGTCTCCCACCCTTTCTACCCGCAGTGATATTAAACTGGAACCCGGTATGGTAGTTACCGTGGAGCCGGGCATCTACCTGCCCGGTCAGGGTGGTATCCGCATCGAGGATGTTGTTCTTATCCAGGAGGGCGGCGCCCGGGTTCTCTCCCAAGCCCCCAAAAACTTTATTGAGGTGTAGCTTTATGAACCGTAAGAGCCCCCCATGGGGGCATGCCGCTACTAACGAACGGGAGAAATGAGAAGGCGAGCCAGCGTTAATCTGAAGCTGACGTAGCCAGTTTCTACAAGCCTCTCACCTCTTATCTCCCACCTCGCACATCTCATTTTGTAGGAGGTATTATGTTTGATCTCCAGCAACGATTTTCGGACGGGCCTGACCATCGAAGTTGACGGCGACGTCTATACGGTAGTAGAGTTTATGCACGTCAAGCCGGGCAAGGGTTCAGCCTTTGTCCGCACCAAACTCAAAAACCGGCGTACCGGGGCCGTTATTGAACGCACCTTCCGCGCCGGGGAGAAGGTCAACCGCGCCATCGTCGAGCGCCGGGAGATGCAATACCTTTATAACGACGGTGACAATTACTACTTTATGGATACGGAGACCTTCGAACAGATTTCCCTGCGTAAGGAACAGCTGGATGACGCCGTTAAGTACTTAAAGGATAATATGAACATCTTCGTCCTCACCCATAATGGGGAGACCATTGGCATCGAGTTGCCCAATTCCGTGGAATTAAAGGTGGTAGAGACTGAGCCTGGTATCAAGGGCGATACGGCGACCGGCGGCACCAAGAACGCCGTGTTGGAAACCGGCGCCGTAATCCAGGTACCCCTCTTTATTGAGACCGGTGACGTCCTGCGCATCGACACCCGTACTGGCGAGTATATCGAGCGGGCTTAGTTTAAGGCCGGCCCTGGCTGGCAATAATAAAAGGGAAGGAAAGGAGTGGCCAGGATGAAGGACCTGAAGAAAAAGGTAGCCTACCTTCAGGGGTTGATGGCGGGGATGGACCTCGATCCGCAAAGCAAGGAAACCCGCCTTCTGCGGGAAGTAGTGGATGTCATGGAGAAAATGGCTGACGCCATCCATGACCTGCACGAAGACTACGAGGAACTGGAAGAATACCTGGAGAGCATTGACGAAGACCTCTATGATTTAGAAGACGAGATTTATGATGAGGATGACGACGAAGATGAGGACGAAGATGACGATGATGACGAAGATGAAGACTTCGACGATGAGGATGACGAGGGAGACTACATTGAGGTCGAGTGCCCCAAGTGCCACGAAATAGTCTGCTTTGACGCCGACATTCTCGATGATGAAGACGTTGTCGAAGTCACCTGCCCCAACTGCGAAACAGTAGTCTTTGTTAATGATGACGAGGAAGAAATTGCCCCGGAGGAAACGGATAAGAAAGACCAGAAGCAGCCGGTAACGCCTGAGAGCGGTAAAGATACTGACGACATCTAGCGTGCCTGGCGTTACGGAGAAGCCAATTATGGCGGCTCACCGCCGCTAGCGAACCATGAAAATGTTGGTGCTATAGGAGGGGTGAGGTAGGTTCCCGGAGGGCGCCTTGGCGCTTAGTTCGACACAAGTATAATGGCGCCACCAGCGCCCGAAGGGAACCGGCCTCACCCCTAACAAGCTGCTATTAATATCCACTTTTGGCAGAAAGCTATTTTGGGAGGAGCCCTGAGGGGGCTCTATTTTTTTGCATAAAATTGGCAGGTGGCTAATAAGCATAATGGCAGGAGGGAATATTTCATGGCTAAGGTGCGGCTGGTCAAAGGTGAGCACACCTTCCTTGACCCCGGACAGGCCCCGGCCGGGGCAGCGGACCCCCTGGCCAGTTTGCCGGGACTGCTGCCGCCGGCCATTACCGCGGCCCTGGAGAACCTGCCAGGCGGGATCAAGGCTTCCCTGGAAGAGATTCGCCTGCGCCGGGAACGGCCCCTCCAGGTGCGCTGGAGCGGTGGCGAGGGGTGGGTGACGGCCGGCGGCCAGCTCACCCCTGATCCGGACCTGGCCTGCAGGGTGACGGCCGGCGATCTGGGCCGGACCATCGAAGCCCTGACCCGGAGCTCCCTTTACGCCCTGGAAGAAGAGCTGCGTTCCGGTTATATAACGATCAGCGGCGGTCACCGGGTAGGCCTGGTGGGAGAGGCGGTAGTCTCCCGGGGGGAAGTCCGCACCCTGAAAAATTTTGCCGGCCTCAACCTCCGCCTGGCCCGGGCTCTCCCCGGCTGTGCCCGGGGCCTGGTACCTTACCTCCTCGCCGGGGAGCGGCCCCTGCATACCCTGTTGCTGTCACCGCCGCGGTGCGGTAAAACGACGATCCTGCGGGATATCATCCGCCTCTTCAGCAGCGGCATCCCGGCAATCAACTTTGCCGGCGTTAATGTCGGTGTGGTGGACGAGCGTTCCGAGATAGCCGGTTGCTGGCTGGGGGTACCGCAGCTGGATGTAGGCCCCCGGACGGATGTCCTGGACCGCTGCCCCCGGGCGGCGGGAATGCTTATGCTCCTGCGGGCCATGGGGCCGGAGGTTATCGCTACCGACGAGATCGGCCGGCCGGAAGAACTGGCCGCCATCCAGGATATACTTAATGCCGGCGTTACCGTTCTGGCCAGCGTCCATGCCGGCAGCCTGGAGGAATTAAGTAATCGTCCCGGTTGGGGGGACCTGCTGGAGCAGGGTTTCTGGCAGCGTCTGGTGCTCCTGGGCCGCACCCTGGGTCCGGGAACCATCGAAGCCGTTTTCACCGGGGACAACCGGGTCCTGCGCCAGGGGCCCTGGCGCGGGGAGGGTCGGCCATGATTAAGCTCTGGGGGGGCATGTTGATAATAATGACCTGCGGCTGCCTGGGCTTAATGGTTGCCCGGGGTTACCGGGCCCGGGTGGAACAGCTACGCCAGCTTAGTGCCGGGTTGAAGATGCTGGAGATGGAGATCAGGTATACGGCAACGCCCCTACCCCTGGCCCTGGTACGGGTCGCAAACCAGTCAAGGGGGGTCGTGGCTCATTTTTTTCATACTGTAGCCGGCTGTTTAAAAAGAGAGCCTGCCACCGGGGCCCAGGCGGCCTGGGAAGGGGGCCTGGTCGAACTAAAGGAAAAAGGCGCCCTGGAACTGGAAGACCTCGAGATACTCCGCTCCCTGGGTCCCTTGCTGGGCCGCTCCGGGGTGGAAGACCAGGTCAAGAACCTGGAACTCACGCGCCAGCTATTGGGGCAACAGCAGCTGCTAGCCATGGAGCGCACTAACCGCCAGGGCCGGATATGGCAGACCCTGGGGTTTCTCCTGGGGGTTACCCTGGTACTCCTGCTCTACTAAATAAAGGCACAGAAGGTGGGGTCAAGATGCTGAGCATGGATGTCAGTCTGATCTTTAAACTGGCCGCCCTGGCTATTATCATCACGATTTTTTATACCTTTCTCAAGCAGGCCGGTCGCGATGAGTACGCCTATATGACGGTCCTGGCCGGCCTGGCCATTGCCCTCCTCTGGGTTATACCCTTGATTATGGAGCTTTTTGCGGCCGTCCGTACCGTCTTCCAGCTCTATTAAAGGGGTGCCGGCAATGGAGATCTTCCAGATCGTCGGCCTGGCCCTGACGGCTACCATGATGATTATCCTGGTGCGCCAGTCCCGGGGCAGCGAAGCAGCCCTCCTTATCAGCCTGGTCGTCGGGGCGACTATCTTTCTCCTGCTTCTGGACCGCATCGGTACGGTCATCCGGGTGCTGGCCGACCTCTCCCAGCAGGCGGGTATTAACCAGTTCTATCTAAATACCGTTTTAAAGATTATCGGCATCGCCTATGTTGCTGAGTTCGGCAGCCAGGTTTGCCGGGATGCCGGGGAAAACGCCATCGCCGGCAAGGTGGAACTGGCCGCCAAGGTATTGATCATGGTCCTGGCCATCCCCATTATCGTCGCCATCCTGGAGAGCATCATCCGCCTATTACCACCTTAGAGCCCCTGGCCAGCCGGGAGTAAGGCTGTTTAATTCGACCGTTAAGGTTGTGATCCTGTGGAGCAGGTAGTTACCCGTAGACGCCGGCTAATCTATACCCTGATCGTGGTACTGGGCGGCCTGTATTTCCTCCTGGCAGCGCCGGCGGCCCTGGCTTATTACCCGCCGCCGGCCGGTGGGACGGCGGCGGCCACTACCATGACCCTGGACGAACACCTCGCACGGCAGATGGCCAAACTGAATCTGGGGGGTATTGATACTTACTTAAACCAGCTGGACCGGGAAGTGGGCCAGTACCTACCGAGCTTTAGCCTGCAGGAAGTCCTGAATAACCTACGCCGGGGCAAACTGCCCCTGGACCCGGGGGCGGCGGCCCGGGGTTTGTTAAATTATCTTTTCCATGAGCTCCTGGCCAGCGGTGCTCTGCTGGGCCAGCTGGTGATCCTGGCTGTGGCCTGCGCTGTACTGCAGAACCTCCAGTCAGCCTTTAGCGAGGGTAGCATCGGCACCCTGGCCCGGGGGGTGGCCTTTCTAGCCTTGATTACCCTGGCCCTGGCCTCCTTTACTGTAGCGGTGCGTACCGGCGGTGAGGCTATTGACAACATGGTCTCCTTTTTTCAATCCCTATTGCCGGCCCTGATTACCCTGCTGGCGGCCACCGGGGGCGTGACTACCTCCACCCTGTTACAGCCGGTGCTAATCTATGCCATAACCATCATCGGCACCCTGATGCATAACGTCCTTTTTCCCCTTATATACTTGACAGCCGTCCTGATGGTGGTCAGCCAGATTGCCGATCGCTTCCAGGTCTCCAAGCTGGCCGGGCTCCTCAAACAGGTGGCCCTGCTGGGCCTGGGAGCTATGATGACCATCTTTACCGGTATCCTCTCTATCTATGGGGTGGCCGGTGCGGTAGCCGACGGTGTGGGCCTCCGCACCATCCAGTTTGCCACCGATGCCCTGCTGCCCGTCGTCGGGGGGATGCTCTCAGATGCTGTGGCGACCATTGCCGGGACAACCCTGCTGTTAAAGAGCGCCGTCAGCCTGGTTGGTGTCGTGATTATATTTTTCTTGGCCGCCTTCCCCATGCTCAAGATTCTCTCCCTGCTGGTGGTTTACAAAGTGGCAGCGGCCGTAGTCCAGCCCTTCGGTGAAGAGAAACTAGCCGAGGCCCTGGACGGTATCGGCGGCGCCCTGACCCTGGTCTTCGCCTGCGTAGCCGTAACGGGATTGATTTTCTTTATGGCCATCGCCATGATCGTTGTCCTGGGCAACCTGACGGTGGCCCTGAGGGGGTAGGTGGGTGCTTGATCGTTAAAATTGGTGCCATTGTCCGCCAGGTGGCCCTCATCGCCCTGCTGGCCGCTTTCCTGGAGATGCTCCTGCCGGAAAAAAAGATGACCCGCTACGTGCGCCTGGTCCTGGGCCTCTTTGTGGTGGTGGCCATTTTGAGTCCCCTGGTGGAGGGCTTGCGTACCGGGCCGGAACTGGATGTGGCCGCCTGGGACCTGCGCCTGGACCCGGTAACAGCCGCCCCGGTGCAGCAGGGCCGGGAAATGGCCGCCGCCAACGATGAAGCCGCCTTGGAGATCTATCGGGAGCGCCTGGCCGGCCAGATTAAGGCCCTGCTGGGTCTGATACCGGGTATCCAGCAGGTGGAGGTGCTGGTACAGGTCGCCGGGAAGGAGGGCTATCGGGGGGCCATCGAGCGGATTATCGTCACTGCTACCCTGGGAACTGGTACAACACCGGCGGCGAGTAAGGGCATGGCCGGGGCCGGACCATCACCGGTAAACATCTCTCCTATTGAGGTTAAACCGGGAGCAACAGATGGTATCCCCTATCAGCCGGCTCCGGCGGGAGGAGACCAGCGCCAGGAACAGCCGGGGTTGAAAACCGGCCCTGGGGCCCAGACCGGCAACCAGGAACATACCACCCAGGGGAACAAGGATCAGCCAGCTCCCGCTCCCCAATCGCCCGGCAGGGGCGAATCCTCCCCGGCCAATCCGCCCTCGACGAGCGGCAAACTCCAGAAGCCGGGCGGGGGGGCAGCTAAACCGCCGGGAAATACCGTCCCCAGCGGGGAACAAATCAAAGCCCGGATCCGGGAGATGGTCTGCCACTTCTACGGCCTGGAGCCCGGCCAGGTAGAGGTAATCATCCTGGCGGGAAACGCCACGGGGAAAGCCCCATCTGGAGGAGGTGATAGCAATGGAGCGCCATAAATGGAGTTTCCTGCCTGCCAAACCACCCTGGTACCTGTGGCTGGCTACGGGAGCCATTATTATCGGCAGTATCTTGATGAGTATCGGTCGGCTGGGCAATGCCGGCCTGCACCAGGCCGGCTCGCAACCGGCCCAGCAGAAGCGGCAAGCCGAACTGTCGGCCCCTGCGACAGAGCTGATGACCACCGCCCGGGAAATGGAAACCCAGCTTCAGCAGACCCTGGAGCAAATAGCCGGTTCCGGCCGGGTAGCGGTGAGCGTCTCCTTAAAGGCCAGTCCTTTAAAAGAGTTCGCCACCAACACCAAAACCACCAAACATTCTATAGAAGAAAAGGATCAAAGCGGTGGTACCCGGATGACCACCGACAGCAGTGAGGATGCGACCATGGTCATGGCCCGTAACAGCCAGGTAAGCGGTGGCGAGGCGCCGGTGGTCAGCCGGGAGTCCCAGCCGGAGATCCTGGGGGTGGTGGTGGTGGCGGAAGGGGCCAATGACGCCCTGGTACGCCTGCGTTTGAGCCAGGCGGTGGAGACCCTATGGGGTCTGGCTCCCCACCAGGTCCAGGTACTGCCCATGGACCCCGGCGGGAACCAGAAACCAGAAACGGGTAAGAAATAACGCGCAAAAATAAGCAGGAGGAGAGAAAAGTGATTACTATCGGCAATAAAGGGCGGGTAGTCATTGCCTTGATCTTGACCTTCGGCGTCCTGGCCTACCTGGTACAGGGTGATCGCCAGGCAAGCCGGCAGGCCGGCATGGAAACGCCGGCGGAATGGCCGGTGCAACAGGCTAGCCATCCGGCAGGGAAGGCCAGCCAGCCGGATACCGGCCAGGCGACCAAGGTGACCGCGCCCTCTCAGGACCAGGCGGTTGCCGGGCCCAAAGCGGAGGACATCCTCCAGGGAGCCAGTGCCAAAGCCGGTAATGGGGCAGCCTTCTTTATTGAATACCGCCTTGAGCGGGACCGCCAGCGCAGCCAGCAGATTGCCCTGCTGAAGCAGATCCTGGATAACCCCAACTCCGGCGGCGAAGGCAAGCAGGAGGCCCAGAAGAGGCTGGTGGATCTGACCCAGCAGATGGATCTGGAAATGCAGCTGGAGAAATTAATCGTCGCTAAGGGTTATCAAGATGCAGCCGTCTTTATCCAGCCCAATGCCGTCAATGTCATCATCAGGGCCGACAAGTTCGGTGACGAAGACGCCAATAAAATTGGCGATCTGGTCTCACGTTCTACGGGCCGCCCAAGGGAACAAATAAGTATGATCAATAAAAAGTAACCGTTAGGAGCAAACTAGACGCGGAGGCATAGCCTCCGGGTTTCTTTTTTTGGAGGAGCCCCTCATGGCGGCAAACTCCACCACTTCCCACATCTCATTTCGGAGGGGGGATTTTGCTTGGCACCCGGCCAAGAAGAAAAACAGGCCAAAAAACTGAGCGCCTTCAGCTTAATCTTCTTGGGCCTCGGCTCGACTGTGGGCAGCAGCTTTTTTCTGGCTTCAGGGATTGCTGTTCACGCCGCTGGTCCGGCGGTCCTCCTGGGATACCTTTTCAGCGGGCTTATTTTCTACCTGGTCCTGGTGTCCCTGGGCCACCTGGCCCTGAAGTACCGGGAGAGGGAGTCCGTCCGGGGTTACGTCGAAGAAACCCTGGGTCCCGTAGGCGCCTTTATGACCGGTTGGAACCTGTGGCTCACCAGCCTGGTGGGTATGGTCAGTGAGGCTGTAGCCATGGCCATTTATACCCGCTTCTGGTTTCCCGGCCTGCCCCTGTGGGCCCTGGTCCTGGCCTATGGCCTCTTGGTGGCCGTGATCAATTACTTTGGCGTTGATATTGTCGATAAATTTGAAGGCGGCTTGTCATTAATCAAAATAACCAGCGTCCTGGCCTTCACCGGGGTTATGCTCTATATAATCTTTAGCCACCGGCCGGCGGCAACCGCGACCGGGCTGGTACCTTTCTTCCCCAATGGTCTCAAAGGTTTGGGCCAAGCCGTGGTCGTGACCACCTTTGCTTATGGCGCCGGGGCCCTGACTGCGGCTGTAGGCGACACCAAAAACCCGCGCCGGGCTATACCCCTGGCCACCATGGGCATGGCCCTTACCCAGGCCTTGTTTTTCCTCCTGCCGGTTACCACCCTGGTGGCCGTTACCCCCTGGACCCTCATTAGCAGCCAGTCCAGTCCCTTTGTCACCGGCCTGGAACACGTTGGCATTCGCCTGGGTGGTTCCGTGCTCAATGCCATTGTCCTGGTAGCCTCCTTTTCCGTGTTACTAGGTTCCATGTTCACCGCCATAACTATGCTGGTCTCCCTGGCCCGGGATCGGGAAGCCCCCAGTTTCTTAGCCGGCAAGGAAGGAAAGCGGCCCCTGAAGGCCCTCTTGGTAACGGCGGGAGTGATGTTGCTGGTATCCTTGCTGGCCATCTTTTTACCCCGGCATATTTACCAGTATGCCATCACCGCCACCGGTTACTTCAGCTTTGTCAACTGGGGGGCAATCCTGGCGGCCCGCCTGTACCTCTGCCTGCCGTTGCAAAACGAGGGCCGCCTGGAAATAGGCGGGTTGTTCGTTACGGTAACAGGACTGGCGGGCCTGGTAGTCGTGTCCCTAATGGGTTTGACCATGCCGGAGCAGAGGTTCGCCCTGGTGGTGATGGTGATCAGTACCCTGGCCCTGCTGGGCGCCGGCTGCCTGGTCAAGCGGGGGGAGCAGGCCCCGGCAGTTACTGCCGTCGGTAATAAGGAAAGGGCGGGCGGCTGGCTGGAGCGGCTTCTGGGTAGTCTCCGGCGTAACCAGGTTTAGGGGTCGAAAGATATACGCTGCCGTTTTTTATGCAGGCGGTAATGGGTTGCTCAGAAAAAGCACCATTTGTAATGGGCTTTGCCACTCTCGCGATGCATAGCCAAAACAGAAACGAAATTTTCTACGGCTACCAGCAACCGGATGGCAAACATCTTTGCAAAAACTCTTTACCATCCTCTATTGTTCCTGTTGCATATTTTTCCAGGCCGGATTTAACTGCTACTGGGAATAAATTTCATCGCTCTTAGAAAAAATTGCAAGCAAAAGGAGCAGGAACACTTCCTTTATTGGGCGAATTCTATAATGAACCGTAAAACGTACCCCCAAGGAGACCCTCTTAAGATGGAAAATCTTTGAACCCCACGTATACCACAGTCAGTCTTTCTAAGAGGCCGGAAAATGCCATTTCATTGCCAAGTCTTATTTGAGGGGGGGTTGGAGTTGAATCCTTATAAAGGCAAAAGGATTCTTATTGTGGAAGATAGCCAGCTCGGCGCGCAAATGACGGCAGATATTCTCAAAAAGCATGGATTTGTGACGGAAATTGTTATGACAGGAGAGGAAGCGCTCGATAAATTTCGCTGCGGCCGTTGCCCGGACCTCATTTTAATGGACATAGAACTTGGCCATGGTATGGATGGAGCTCAGGTGGCCCGGGCAATCCAACAGTTAGAGAACGTGCCCGTGGTATTTTTTGCGGTCCACACTGAACAGGAAACCGCGAAAAAAATTCGTTCTGTTGCAGGCTACGGATATGTACTGAAGGGAGATGACGAACATGTGTTGTTATCCACGGTAGAAATGGCGTTTAAACTTTATGAAGCCAGTGCCGAGCTGAGGCAAAGAGAAATGATTCTCAGCGCTATTACTGACTCGGCAAAGGATGCTATCATCATGCTCGACGGGCAGGGTAACGTTACTTTTTGGAATCCCGCAGCAGAGCATATCTTCGGCTATAGTAGGGATGAAATCCTGGGTAAAAACCTGCATCAACTGTTAATACCAGCTAAGAGCCTCGAAGATAATAATAAGTCCCCCCATAATTTTCAGTTAACAGGCCTAGATAAGTCTGCCGGGAATAGAATGGAGCTAAAAGCCAAACATAAAGACGGGCGGGAGGTTGACGTCGAGTTATCATGGTCGGTTTTGGAGATAAAGGATGCCGGGTATGCGGTAGGAATTGTACGTGATATTAGTGAGCGCAAGCGTTTGGAGTACGAAAAAAGGCGCCAGCTAGATCGATGCCGTTTACTCCTGGAGGGAATTCCTAATCCTGCCTGGCTGGTATCCCGTGAACGCTTTATTATAGCCCAAAATAAGGCCGCAGTAGAACTGTTTCAAACAAAAGTCGGAGAATATTGCTGGCAAAGTATTCACCATGGAGAGACGCTGCCCCCAAATTACAGCGAAGTGATTGCAAGATCAGGCACCCCCTTGCCAAGCACGAAATGTTTTTTTTGCCGCGGCGATGAAGCACTGGACAAAAACCGTTCTATTAATAGGGAAATAAATATAGATGGCGAGAGTTGGGATACATGGTGGGTGCCGGTCGACGAGAACGCATATTTGCACTATGCTGTGAACATTACCAGGTTTAAAAAAATGGAGGAAGAGGTCAGGCGGCGGGAAGAGTTTCTGCGCCTTCTCTTAGACTCCGTGCCGGCAGGCATAATTACTGTCGACGCCCTGTCGGGCAGGCTCGAAAGAGTTAACTTGGAAGCCGCGGCTATGATTGGAGCTACTCCGGAAGAGCTTAAAGGTAGGTTGTGTAGCGAGTTTTTTCCGTCTGCCGGTGAATATTGCCCAAGCACAACTTCAGATCAAAAGACAGAAAACGCTGAACAGATTTTACGCCGGTTAGACGGCAGAGAAATACCGGTGCTAAAGACTATTAAGCGTATCCAAACTGACGATGGGGAGAAGCTGATTGAAAACTTCATAGATCTTACAGAGCGAAAAAAGATGGAAGAGGAACTTAAACGCCTATCTATTACCGATTCCCTGACAGGCGCTTATAACCGCCGCCATTTTTTAGAGATGCTGATACAAGAAATAGAGCGTGTACGGCGGACGGGACTCCCCTTGGCTTTGATCATGTTTGACCTGGATCACTTCAAGAGCATTAACGACCGTTTCGGACACGCAACCGGTGACTTGGTCCTCAAGAGCCTGGTGGCAGCATTTAAAGAAAGGTTGCGTAAAACAGATTGCCTGGCCCGTTGGGGCGGAGAAGAATTTGTGATTTTTTTACCCGACACTACTGAGGAAGGGGCCGCCAGATTGGCGGAAGAACTCCGCCTCCGGCTGAGCCAAATGGAGATTCCAGGTGTGGGGCGAGTGACGGCTAGTTTTGGGGTGACCGTTTATTCTGCCGGAGACACTGTAGACACCATCACCCAGAAGGTAGACAATATGCTATATAAAGCTAAGGAAAGCGGACGGAATTGTGTCTACACCTGCCCAAGAGGGTGAAAACATAAAATTCCATTACCACGCGGATACTGACGCCCTCTATATAGACCTTTCGGAAAAAGAAAGCGCCTACTCGTTAGAAGTAGCGCCCGGCGTTGTGCTGGACTTTGACGCCGAAGGGAAGCAGGCGGCTGGCTGGAGCGGCTTCTGGGTAGTCTCCGGCGTAACCCGGTTTAGGGGTTGGAAGATATACGCTGCCGTTTTTTAATAATATGTTTTGGGCTGCCTTCTCACGCATAAAAAAATTTTTTATCCTTAGCAGGAATTAACGGAGGAATGTCGAATATATTATACATACAACTGGTATACCGGATGAATACAAATTGAACGCCAAAATGAAGTGTAGGGTGATGTATTTATGGAGAGTTTGCGAGATTTAGAGGTTATTCAGCCCGTCATGGGGCAAAAGGTCTACGAGGAAATAAAAGAAGCTATCATCAACAATACCATTAAACAAGGAACCATGCTCCAGGAAAGAATAATTGCTGAAAAGCTGAGCGTTAGTCGGACACCGGTGCGTGAGGCCCTGAGAAGATTAAACTCGGAAGGGTTAATTGAATTAATACCTGGAAAAGGTGCGACGGTAACTAAAATTACCATTGAAGATATTCGCGAAATTATGCAGGTCCGAGAGCCTTTAGAGTGCCTGGCAGTGAGGCTGGCGGCAGAAAGAATCCAGCCCCGGGATATAAAATATTTAGAAGACATAATTGCTAACTGGGATAAGGAAATTAATTGCAGCGACCAGATTAATTTTCAAAGTTTAAGTACAAAGGATATAGCCTTTCATGAATATCTAGTAGAAATTGCCGGCAATAAACGTTTGGCAAATATTTTAAATATGTTGCGAGATCAAATTAGGCGAATTACCTTCCTGACGCAAGATAACAGGAATAGAATTGAAATATCTTTCCCTCAACACCTAAAAATTCTGGAAGCCTTAAGACTAAGGGATCCGGTTACGGCGGAAGCAAGTATGCGCCAGCATATGCAAAGTATAAAGGAATATTACTTTGAGTGGTTTGGCTTCAAAGAAAACTAAAATATATGGAAGGGGAAGGGGATATGAGTAACAAGTTTATTGAAATAAGGGGGGTTTCTAAACTTTTTCCTGGCGTTACTGCGTTAGATAATGTTGATCTTGATATATATGAGGGCGAAGTTCACGTTTTACTTGGGGAAAATGGAGCGGGAAAATCTACTTTAATTAAAATATTGACAGGTGCCTATAAAAAAGATGCGGGCCAGATAATCATAAACGGAAAAGAAGTAGATATTAGATCGCCACGTGAAGCATTACAATCAGGGATTTCTTGTATTTATCAAGAATTGAATCTAATTCCCCATTTAAGTGTAGCCGAAAATATATTTTTAGGGAGAGAACCACAAGATATACCTATTTTAGGAATTATAAATTCAAGAGAACGATTTGCACGGAGTATAAGCCTTCTTAAAGAATTAGGATGCCTAATTTCGCCTCAAGTTAAAGTTAAGGATTTGGGTATAGGGAAGCAACAAATGGTTGAAATTGCCAAGGCTCTTTCCCTTAAGGCACGGTTAGTGATTATGGATGAACCTACTTCAAGTTTAAGCGAACACGAAGTGGCCGAGCTGTTCAAAGTAATAAGAGGGATTAAGCAGAAAGGAATAGCTATAATTTTTGTTTCTCATAAGCTCGAGGAGATTCGGCAGATTGCCGATCGCGTTACTGTACTTAGGGATGGCAGGAAAGTAGCAACTTTACGCCGGGGAGAGTTTGATATTGATGATCTCATTAAGTTAATGGTAGGGAGGACTTTAAAAGAGAAATTTCCCAAGGTTAATGTCGAACGAAAACGGGAGGCTTTGCGGGTTGAGGATGTTTGGACAGATACGGGATTAAAAGAGGTTAGTTTTACTGCCTATGAAGGTGAAATTTTGGGCATTGCAGGTCTGGTTGGAGCTGGCCGGACAGAGCTGGCGAGAGCTATATTTGGGGCAGACCCTATGGTAAAAGGAAGTATCTTCATATACGGAGAGAGAGTTAATATTAGGAGTCCCCGGGATGCAATCAAGGCAGGGCTTGCTTTTTTATCGGAAGACAGGAAAACCCAGGGACTTATATTAGGAGAAAGTATTGCCTTTAATACGACATTGGCAGGTATTAATCAATTTAGAAAATGGGGCTGGCTGGATGTACGCAAACAGTGGCAAACTGCTGAGCAATTAGCCAAGGATTTACATGTCAAGCCTCTGCAAATCGGGAGGAAGGCGGGAGAACTGAGTGGTGGGAACCAACAAAAGGTTGTTTTAGCCAAATGGCTTTGTACCAGGTCCCGTATCTTCATCTTTGATGAACCCACACGGGGTATCGATGTAGGCGCTAAAGTAGAAGTTTATAACCTGATAAATAATTTAGTTCAAAATGGAGTGGCTGTGATTATGATTTCCTCTGAATTACCCGAAATACTAGGGATGAGCGACCGCATTTTAGTTATGAGTAATGGGCGCATTACAGCCGAATTAGTAAGGGAAGAAGCCACCCAAGAAAAAATAATGAAGGCAGCGACAGGGGGTTATTAAAATCATGGTGAACGAATCAGAATTGGTGCAGACTAACAAAATTAATTGGAAAGACTGGCTGTATAATCTCGGTGCCTTGTTAGGGTTAGTATTGCTGAGCGGAGTTTTAACAGTATTATCACCTGACTTTCTTACTTTAAACAATCTAATGAATATCGCACGACAATCCGCTATTAATAGTCTGATTTCGGTAGGTATGTTATTAACAATTTTAACTGCCGGTATCGACCTCTCTGTAGGTTCGGTTCTTGCCCTGGCAACTACAATGATGGCTATTTTAATAATTAAATTAAATATAAACCCTTTCCTAGGAGTAATGATTGGTTTGTTCCTGGGCGCATTCCTAGGTTTTATGAATGGTATATTGTTAACTAAACTTCATCTCCCTCATCCCTTTATTTCTACGTTAGGAACCATGAATATTGCTCGAGGTTTAGCGCTGATCATTACCGGAGCTTCACCAGTATCTGGGTTTCCCCTTTCAGTTCAATTTTTAGGGGCAGCTTTTTGGGGACCAATACCTGTCAGCTTTATCCTAGTTATTGCCGTGTTTATTATCTTTCATTTCTTCCTCACGCGTACTACCGTAGGGCGCTATATCTATGCTGTCGGTGGAAACCCGGAAGCAGCCCGATTATCAGGGGTACCTGTAGAAAAGGTGCTAGTGACAGTCTATACCCTGAGCGGATTAATGGCTGGCTTAGCGGGACTTGTAATGGTAGGACGTGTTAATGCAGCGTATCCCTTAGCTGGTCTGGGATATGAATTAGATGCTATTGCAGCAGTGATTATTGGTGGTGCTAGTTTTTTTGGCGGTGTTGGAAATGTTTGGGGAACGCTGGTTGGAGCACTTATAATGGCGGTTTTGCGTAATGGGCTTAATCTGCTGGGCGTTTCTGCTGATCTTCAAACGGTAGCTATTGGAGCAGTAATTATAGGTGCTGTTTACGTGGATGTATTACGCCAGCGGGCAATAACTAAAGGCAGGAGGTGATATAGTTTCAACAGCAAGCAAGGGAACGCACAAGTAATAATGGAGAGGAGGTAGGATGGTTATAAAAGGTAAGTAGCTAAGGTAAGTAGCTATAGAAAAAATAGGTTACTCATTCAAAAAATGAAATGGAGGGCTTAGTGATGCATAAACGTGTGCTTATGATTATAGGGATAATGATACTTTCTTTACTGGTATTTGCTGGTTGTGGTGGTAAGGGCCAGAGTAACCCGTCCAGTGAAAAAGGCAGTGCTAACAAACAAGAAACACAAACTAGTAGTAAGGGCATCCGTGTGGGCGTAGTAGTAAAGGCTTTGAATAGTGACTACTGGCGACTGGTAGAAGCTGGGGCTAAAGAAGCCGGCAACAAATTGGGGATTGAAGTTACGGTCTTAGGGCCTGCTGCTGAAACTCAGGTAACTGAACAGGTTTCGATGATTGAGGACCTGATTACGAAAAAAGTATCTGCTTTAGCTGTAGCACCAAGCCAACCAAGTTCTGCCATACCAGCTTTTGAACACGCTAAAGCGCAGAATATTCCTGTTGTGTTAATTGATACTGATGCTAAGTGGGATGGCAAAGTTTCCTTTGTGGGGACAGGTAACTACGTTGGCGGGAAACAGGCAGGTGAGTTTTTAGCTAAAAAGCTGGGTAAAGGCGCCAAAATTGCAATTTTGCGAGGCGCTTTAGGTGATCCTACTCATGATGAGCGAGCCAATGGAGCAATAGAGGTGCTTAAAGCTGAGGGGCTGGAAGTTGTTACAGTTCAACCGGCCAATAGTGAACGTCAAATGGGTATGACAGTCATGGAAAACATTTTACAAGCCAATCCTGGTATTCAGGGAGTATTTGCCACCAATGATGAAATGGCTTTAGGAGCTTTACGAGCAATTGAAGCAGCCAAAAAGAATATGGTAGTAGTTGGATTTGATGGCTCACCTGATGCCCTGAAGTCGATTAAAGAAGGTAAACTAACTGCGTCTATAGCACAAAATCCATATAATATTGGCTATATGGGAGTGGACGCTGCTGTAAAAGCTGCTAAAGGAGAAAGTGTAGAAAAGCGTATTGATACCGGAACAAAAGTTATTACCAAAGAAAATGTTGACGAGGAACAGACAAAATTAGCTAAGATTTTGGGAAATAGATAGAGAATTTAAGCATTATCTTGGTCACCAGGTTGTTTAATCCCTCCTGGTGACCAAGATGATAGATATTAAATTTAACTCTAATTACCAGAGAGCTTTATTTTTACAACTAATGGTATACCTAAAGAATACCATATATAAGACTGAAGGAGTGTTGATTAATGAGCACCAAAATGCGCGCCATAGTACTCCATGCCGATTGGGACCCCAAACCGGAATTTAAGTTGGGGCCCAAGGACATCGAGGGTCGGCAGACTTATCTGGGGAGCAAGGTATGGCGCCATCCCAGGGTAACTATCCAGGAAAGGGAAGTTCCTCAGGCTGGACCTGGCGAAGTAGTAATTGAAGTTAAGGCCTGCGGTATATGCGGCAGCGATGTCCATATGGCCCAGCCCGATGAGCAAGGGTATATTTTCTACCCGGGCCTGACGGGATTTCCCGCCGTTCTGGGCCATGAGTTCGCCGGCGTAATCGTTGAGGCCGGGCCGGGTGCCTTTAACAAACGCACCAACAAGCCGTTCAAGAGGGGCGAGGCTGTATGTGCTGAAGAAATGTTATGGTGCGGCGCCTGCCAGCCCTGCGCCGACGGCTGGCCCAACCACTGCGAGCGGCTGGATGAGATCGGCTTCAATGTCGACGGGGCCATGGCCAAGTACATTAAAGTACCTGCTCGCGTTGTATGGAGCCTTGAACCTTTACGTGAACGCTATTCCGAAGAAGAAGTATTTTTACTGGGCAGCCTGGTGGAGCCCACTTCGGTGGCCTATAACGCTGTTATCGAGCGCAGCGGTTGGGGTATTCTGGGGGGTATCAGGCCTGGCGATAACGTCGTCATTTGTGGCGGTGGGCCGATTGGTATCGCAGCCTGTGCCATTTTGAAGCGCCAGGGAGCTGCCAGGGTGATTTTATCCGAACCCGAACCGGCCCGGGCGGAATTGGGACGCAAGATGGGTGCCGATTTTACCATTAATCCTTTGCAAGAGGACTTTACTGAGAGGGTCCTGGAAATTACCCATGGTTATGGCGCCGCCCTGTACCTGGAAGCAACCGGTTTGCCGACGATAGTTTATCCCCAGATTGAAAAGACAATTTGGGAACAAAAAACCTTGAATGCCAGGGTCATGGTAGTTGCCCGTGCCGATGCTAAAATGCCGGTAACCGGCGAAGTCCTGCAGGTGCGCCGGGCACAGATAATCGGCGCCCAGGGGCATTCCGGTCATGGCACCTTCCCGCGGGTCATTGAGAGCATGGCCACCGGGATGAATATGTTGCCAATGATCACCAAGCAGATCTCTCTCGATGAAGTACCCGAAAACCTGGTGACTTTAAGAACCGATCGTAAAGAATGCAAGATTACCGTGCGCCTTGATAAAGAATAAGTTTCGTTCTGGAACCGGGGCAAGGTTATATCTATCAAATTAAATTAGTAAAGGAGCCTGTAGTATGAACCAAAATATCTGCAAAGGATGGCTGTTAACCGATCACCCGGCCATTATCTTCGAGGATAACGAAGTCGGCCGCCTTAAGAAACAAATCTGGGAGGCTTCCGAAGAAGAAATCGACGCTATCCTGAAAGAATACGACATTCCTTCAGAACCTGAGCTGGGTAAGCCCGGTACTTATATCCAGAATACTCCCCGGGTCAAGGTAATAGAAAAACGCAGGAAAAACGATATTGTCTTCGTACCTATCGGCTGCACAGAAAACCACGGTCTCCATGCCAACAGCGGCCTGGATACCTTCATGGTAACCCAGATTTTAGAGGGTGTGCGCCGTTATACGGCCAGGCAGGGGCGCGAAGTAAGCCTGGCTTTTCCGCCCCTGAATTATGGCGGGCACCCCTACCACCATCTGGGTATGCCGGGAACTGTAATTATGCCCAAAGAAGTGGTGGAGGAGACCATTATATATACTTTGCTCGGTCTCTGGAACGATGGCTTCCGGAAGATTATCCTGGTTAACAACCATGGTCACCTGTGGATGCTGGAATCCGCCATCCAGGAGTTTATGAAACGCTTCCAATTGCCGGGTGTTTTTCAGGTCATCGACTGGCACCGGGCCGTAAGGGAGTTCTTCTTCCCGGTAGACAGGGAAGATAGCCTGAAAACGGATTTTATTCATGCTGATGAATCCGAGACTTCAGTTGCCCTTCTGTTATTCCCCGGCATGATCGATATGAGCGTAGTGCAGGATGCCCAGGGAGAAAGCTTCCTGCCGCCGGGACACTTTGACACTTCAGTGGATCCCTACCGGCGTCCCCACCGCTGGTCCGAGGGAGAAGGGCATGCGGCCATTGAACGGGCGGCCACTCCCCAGGGCGTGGTAGGCAAACCTAGCTTGGCGTCCGCCCGGAAGGCCAAGCGACCCATCGCTGCCATTTTGAAGTATCTCACCCTGCTACATGACCATATCCTGGATGCCTTCCCGCCCGGCACTGTACCGCCGGTAGAAAAGGTTACGCTACGGACGGAAGAAGAAATGCAGCCCTTCCTGAAAGAGCCTTTCAGTGAAGGTTGGAAGTCGGTATATGAATTACCTTATATCGGGGCGTTCCATAAACTCTAAGTTAGTGGCCTGGGTTAACAGGTTAAAAGATTAACAGGTGTGCTTTCTATACGAGCCTTTTCCTGATTGAAAAAAATAGCGGCTAAATATCGCTTTGACCAAAAGCTACGGTGGGCGTCGAAAAGGGGTTGACTTTGGCGATTACCTTTCGTGGACCTCACTGCCCTGAGGCCCGCCGTTGCTTCTGGCCAGGTTACCTCTAAAAGTTTATTATCACAGGGGGCTGCAAGGTATGCCGGAAAAGATAGAATTAGGTCTAATAGGTGCCGGCCGCATTGGCAGGGTCCATGCCGAAAATATTCGCTTTTATGTGCCGGATGCGGAACTAGTCGCCGTCGCCGACCTTTACAGCGATAAGATCAAAGACTGGGCATATAACCTGGGGATCAAACACGTCTTTAGCGACCCGCAAAAGATCATTGAAGATGAAGCTATCGATGCCGTTTTAATCTGCTCTTCCACCGATACCCATGCACCTTTAATAATCCAGGCTGCCCGCGCCGGCAAGCATATCTTCTGTGAAAAGCCGATAGACTTTGACTTAAATAAGATCCAGGAAGCCCTTAAGGAGGTGAAGAGGGCCGGAATTAAACTCCAGATCGGCTTCCAGCGTCGCTTCGATCCCGGTTTTAAGAAAGCCTATAACTTGATAGGGCAGGGGAAGATAGGCGATATACGGGTTATAAAAATAACCTCCCGCGATCCCGCACCACCTCCCGTGGAGTATATAAAAGTCTCCGGCGGCCTCTTTCTGGATATGACCATTCATGACTTCGATATGGCCAGGTACCTGTCGCGGAGCGAAGTTACGGAAGTATATGCTGTAGGTGGGGTGATAGATAAAGCTATTGGTGAGGCGGGAGATATAGATACCGCCATTGTCACTTTAAAATTTGCCAGCGGCGCCATGGGAGTGATAGACAACTGCCGCCAGAGTGTCTACGGTTACGATCAGCGAGTGGAAATTTTAGGATCGACAGGCTGTACAATGGTCGGCAATGAACCATTAACCCCAACTGTTTTAAGCACGGCAGAAGGCTTCCTGGCTGATAAACTGCAGCATTTTTTTATCGAAAGATACCAGCAGGCCTATATAGAAGAAATAAAGGCTTTTGTAAACTGCATTCTGAACGACCAAGAACCGCCTGTTACCGGCAACGATGGCCTGCAGCCTGTTTTAATCGGCCAGGCCGCTAAACAGTCTCTGGCTGAAGGTAGACCCGTCCCCGTAAATTTACCTTCAGGTGGAGGTCTATAATTAATGAAGATAAGTGTGTCTATCGCTCAAAACGCACCTGAATCCGCCCCCTTTATCCTCAGGGGGCCTTATATTGATACCATTAAAAAAGCCGCTGAACTGGGATATGATGCTGTAGAGATCCACGTAAGAGACCCGCGGGAACTTGAGGTGGAGCAGATTTTTAAAGCCTGTCAGGATGAAGGGATTACTGTTTCCACCCTGGGGACGGGCCTGGGCTATGTGGTAGATAAATTAAGCCTGACCCATCCTGAGGCTCAAATAAGGGAGAAAGCTGTTAAGCGCATTTTAGACCATATTGAAGTTGCCTCATGCCTGGGGGCCGGAGTTATTGTTGGCTCGATGCGAGGAGTAATACCTGACATTGGCCAATTTAAACAATATGAAAATTACGCGGCAGAAGGCCTGGCTGTCTGCCTGGAGAAAGCTAAAAAATGCGGCGTGGTACTTTTTTTAGAAGCCATCAACCGCTATGAAACCAATTTTCTCAATACGGCAGCCGATATTTTAAACTTTCTAGAGCGGTTCAATACCCCCTACCTTAAGGTCCACCTGGACACCTTTCACATGAATATCGAAGAGGTTGATCTTGACCAGACTCTGAAAAAGACGGGTGAAGCACTGGGCCATATTCATTTTGCCGATAGCAATAGATTTTATCCGGGACAGGGACATCTTGATTTTAAAAAGACAATTACTACCTTAAAAAATATGGGTTATCAAGGTTATATCGCCCTGGAATGCCTCCCCTATCCTGCTCCTGAGGAGGCGGCAGCGGGGGCTATAAAGTATCTTAAAAGCTTGCTTGATGAGAATTGAGCATAAAAGATTTAGTTATCATCAGGGTTAATTGCCGGGAAAGATGACGTGTGCCTTAAAGAAACGGCGATTGTTTCGGGGAAAATTTCTGAAATTAGTTCCCCGGGAAGGAGCAAAAGAAAATGCTTGCACTGAATAAAACCCTGCTCACCGGCGATTTTGCCTTTCCCCCCAACCTGGAGGTGGGCCCCTACCCGGGCCACCTGCCGGAGCGGGTCATCCAGTTCGGGGAAGGCAATTTCCTGCGCGCCTTTGTCGACTGGATGCTCCACGAGTTAAACAAACAGGGTCTGTTCAACGGCCGGGTGGTTGTCGTCCAACCCCTGGACCGGGGCCTGGTGGATAAACTAAACCAGCAGGACGGCCTGTATACCTTAATCCTGCGTGGCTACCAGGACAGTCAACTGGTAGAAAAGCGGGAGATCATCGCCTCCATCAGCAGGGGGATTAACCCCTATGACGACTGGCCGGCCGTCCTTCGTTGTGCCGAAGACCCGCAAATCGACATCGTCATCTCCAACACCACCGAAGCCGGCATCGCCTATGATCCGGAAGACAGCTTGACGGCCACACCGCCGGAATCCTTCCCCGGCAAGCTCACGGCCTACCTGTACCACCGTTTCCGCCACTTTAACGGCGACCCGTCCGGGGGCATGATTATCCTTCCCTGCGAGCTCATCGACCGCAACGGCGACAACCTTAAAACTATCGTCATGCGGCTGGCCGCTGCCTGGAGCCTGCCGGGAGAATTCCAGCAATGGGTTAAGGAAGCCTGTATCTTCCTCAACTCCCTGGTGGACCGGGTGGTCCCGGGCTATCCCCGGGAAGAGGCAGACAAGCTCACGGCAGAGCTAGGCTATAAAGACGACCTGCTGGACAGCGGCGAGCTGTTTCACCTCTGGGTAATCGAAGGCCCGGCGCACCTAAAAGAAAAGCTCCCCTTCCATGAGGCCGGCCTCAACGTCATCTGGACGGACGACATGGCGCCCTACCGCACCCGCAAGGTACGCATCTTAAACGGCGCCCATACCGGTACGGCGGCGGTAGCCTTTTTAAGCGGCATCGAGACGGTGCGCGCAGCGGTGGAGCACCCGGTTACCGGCCGTTTTATGCAGGAGTTGATCTTTAACGAGGTCATCCCCGCCACCGCGCTGGATCAGGCCATGCTGACCGGTTTTGCCGAGGAAGTCTTGCAGCGCTTCCGCAACCCCTACATCGTCCACCGCTGGCAGAGCATCCTGCTCAACACCACGGCTAAATTCAAGACGCGGGTACTGCCGTCATTGCTGGATTACATGGCTGCAAAGCAGGCCTTGCCGCCCCGGATGACCTTCGCCCTGGCCGCCCTGGCAACCCTGTTTAAGGAAGGCCGGGTTAACGGCCGCCAGTTCCAAGGGGTGGGGCAGCAGGGGGATTTTAACATCGAAGACGACCCGGAGGCCCTGGCCTGCTGGCAGGCGGCCTGGCAGCGCTACGACGGGACGGCGGCCGGCGCCCGGGAAGTGGCCGCCTTCATCCTCGGCCAGAGCGCCATCTGGGGCTGGGATTTAAATGCTGTTCCCAGCCTGGCAGAGCGAATGGGGGAATACCTCCAGGATATTAGCAGCAATGGTATAGCGGCGGCCCTGGCAAAACTGCTAGCGTAAGCTACGGTGCTGGCGGATACTGGTATCAGTACCGGGCCTCTTTTAAATGCGGATAATCCCCAGTATATCCGGGCAGCGCGAACGGATAAGGGCGCCGGGTTTTGTTAGAATG